>CAMNNV010000006.1 GCA_946546075.1 uncultured Bacillota bacterium
TATACATTTTCTGATATATACGAAAAAATGTATAGTTTTGGCTATCCTTTCCTCGCACTACCAGCACCAATCCCAACAAATAAAAAAGGGAGCAGTGTTCATGCTGCTCCCTTTCGCGTTTGTTTTACTAAATCATTATTCCACAGAAGGTGCAAAGCGTGCGAATACCGCATCGGCGTCTGCATCTTTCACTACTGTGACCATGAGGTATGCTTTATCCCCTACTTTTGTGAAGTAGTCGGTGGTGCCGTCATCTTCTGTGTATGACACCGCATTCTCCAGTTCTTTGTAGTTTGGCTGGTCCTTCGCATCCTTGATATATCCTTCATAGACGTCTTTCTCAAGGGACATAGCCATGGCTACTGATGGGACATCTCCGCCTTCCGGACCATCGTAGAGGTACGCTGCACCACTTGCGAAGTCGACTGACCAGCCATCGCTGAGGTCTACTGTCAGAACGATAGGATTACTGTCTCTGTCAAGGGTCGCTGTCGCTGTCTGCGGGCCTGCTGCATCTCCTCCTGATGAACCGCATCCTGCGAATGCGAACATCATAATGATCACTCCGACTAATGCAACTATTTTTTTCATCGTGAAACCTCCTGTAGTCAAACCGGGCAGCCAATCAAGGCTACCCGGCATAATACAATACAACGTTATCTTTAGAGATCCCACTCTGTGAGCTCTGTATGGAGCAGCTCGTGTGCCAGATGTGAATTTGGCTTCTCGAGGTACTCTTCGTATGTGAGCGTAACTGCAGGGTTCTCGTGGGAGAATCTCAGCTCGTTGATCTGATCCAGACCATACAGATGCTGTCCTCTGATACCTGCCAGTTCTTCGCCTTCATGGATCGGCTGTCCGCCGCCGCCTGCGCATCCGCCAGGGCAAGCCATGATCTCAACGAAATCGTATTCCACTTCGCCCTTATCGATAGCTTCCATGAGTTTTCTTGTGTTGCCAAGTCCGCTGGCTACAGCTACTCTTACAGGCATGCCCTGTACTTCGAACGTAGCTTCCTTCCAGCCGTCAAGACCTCTGACATCCTTGAATGCGTCAACAGGAGGATTCTCGCCTGTGATGAGGAAGTATGCAGATCTTAATGCAGCTTCCATTACACCGCCTGTAGCACCGAAGATGACGCCGGCACCTGTGCCTGCACCAAAGATCTCGTCAAACGGTGATTCTTTGATGTTCTTCATGTCGATCCTGTCGGCTCTGATGAGTCTGTCCAGTTCTCTCGTAGTAAGTACGAGATCTACGTCCTGTCCTTCGCCGGCATCGTTGACCTGTTCTACATCACACTCGTACTTCTTAGCTGTACAAGGCATGATGGAAACAGAGAATACCTTCTTAGGATCAACGCCCGCCTTCTTAGCGATCAGCGTCTTAGCCATAGCACCGAACATCTGCTGTGGTGACTTAGCTGTTGAAAGGTTCTTCACATACTGAGGATACTCAAGCTTAGCGAATCTTACCCAGCCTGGGCAGCATGATGTGAACATCGGCCAGCTATATTCATCCTTATGTGTGAATCTTTCTATGAACTCGCTGCCCTCTTCCATGATGGTAAGGTCAGCAGTGTAAACTGTATCGTATACAAGATCGAATCCGATCTCTCTGAGAGCAGCTACCATCTTGCCCATGGAGCCTTCTTCTCTCTCAAGGCCTACGCCCTCGCCCCATGCAGCTCTTACTGCAGGCGCTACCTGAACCATAGTAACGACTTCAGGATCAGCTAATGCATCGTAAAGCTCTGTAAGGCTGTTCTTTTCTCTCAGTGCTCCTACAGGACAGTGCGTGATACACTGACCGCAGTATGCGCACTTCGCCTCTTCCATCTTGACATTCTGTGCAACGCCGACCGTTGTTCTGTATCCTGTACCTGTCAGATCCCAGACATTCATGCCCTGGACCTTATCACAGATCTGGATACATCTCATGCACTTGATGCACTTTGCCGGATTTCTGACGATAGGGCAGTCACTCTTCCACTCAGCGTATTCTGTAGTCTCGATATATCTGGAATCCAGTATTCCGAGATCATTCGCCAGAGTGCTGAGCGTACAGTTGCCGCCTCTTGAGCAAGTAGCACACTGACAGTCGTGGTCTGCCAGGATGAGAGCAACGTTCGTTCTTCTGCTGCTTCTTGCCTTCGGGCTGTTCGTCTTGACGACCATTCCCTCACGGCAAACCGTATTACATGCCGTTACGAGCTCCTCCATGCCTTCTACTTCTACACAGCAGACTCTGCATGCACCGATCTCATTGATATCTTTCAGGTAGCAAAGGTGTGGGATGTCTATGTTTACGGCCTTTGCCGCCTCGAGTATGGTAGTGCCTTCTTTGACGGATAGTTTCTCACCATTTATCGTGATGTTTACCATTTCTCGTTCCTCCCTCCTCTGAATAATCCAAAGCCATTGTAGTCACATCTCAGGCAACGGCTTGCTTCCTGAAGTGCTTCTTCGATGGAATATCCACCTTCGATGCCGTGGAAGTCTCCGCCTCTTTCGTTAGCGTATCTGAGTCTGAGTTCTGCTCTGCCTGTTGGCTTCTTGTCTTCGATTACAGGAAGTGGGATGTCAACATCTACTGAGATCTCGTGGTTATAGCCGAGATATTCGTCGATGTTTGCTGCTGCTACCTTACCTGCTGCAATAGCGTTGATAACGGTTGATGGTCCTGTTACGCAGTCTCCGCCTGCATAGATGCCAGGGTTGCCCTGTGCTTCATTAGCAGGGTTTGTAACGAAAAGACCTCTGCGCTCGTTCACTACGATATCTGTTTCTTTGAACTCGTCGTAATCGATGCCCTGACCGATTGCTGAAATAATGATCTGGCAAGGGATCGTCTCTTCCGGTGCATTAGCAGGAACAGGTCTAGGTCTTCCTGATGCATCGGATTCACCTGACATCTGAGGCTGTACTACCAGTGCCTTGACGTTGGAGTTATCATCTCCAAGGATCCTGGCAGGTGCCTTAAGCTCGATGAGGTTACATCCTTCAGCGATAGCGCCATCGATTTCTTCGTCGAGAGCTGTCATGTCCGCTCTTCTTCTTCTGTAAACGATATGTACTTCGCTTGCTCCCAGTCTCTTCGCTGTTCTTGCAACGTCCATAGCAACGTTTCCGCCGCCGATGACGCATACAGCCTTATCTCTGAAATCAGGCATTGCATCATCACCGATACCTCTGAGCATCTCTACTGCAGGGATAACGTTGTGGAGATATTCGCCGTCAACACCGATTGTCTTATGAGTGTGTGCACCGATGGAGATATACGTTGCATCGTATTCCTTCATCAGTTCCTCAACTGAGGATTCCTTCTCGTAATCATAGTTCAGTTTGACCTCAACACCTGTACCAAGGATCGCATCGATATCCCACTGCAGACGTTCTCTAGGCAGTCTGTAGTTCGGAATACCATATCTGAGCATTCCGCCCAGTTTATCTCTCTTTTCAAATACAGTAGGTTTATGACCCATGAGTGAGAGGAAGTATGCAGCAGTAAGTCCGGAAGGACCGCCGCCGATAATAGCAACTCTCTTGCCTGTATCATCCATCTTGTCAGGAGTTGGAACTGTCTCTGAACAATTATCAACTGCGTATTTCTTAAGAGCTCTGATGTTGACAGAAGAATCAACAAGCTGTCTTCTGCATCTGTGTTCGCAAGGATGCTCGCAGATGTGTGCGCATACTGTTGGGAACGGGTTGTCTTTTCTTATGAGTCTTACCGCATCGTCGTATCTGCCTTCTCTTACGAGAGCAGTATATCCCGGCACGTCTACGTGTGCAGGGCAGTCGCTTACACATGCTACAGGATGTCTCTTATCCATAACGTTCGGTGCACATCTGTTGTACAGGATATGCTCCTCATAATCTTCTCTGAAGCCTTCCAGTGCCTTGAGCACCATATTACCAGCTTCTTTACCGATGGCACAGTCAGCTGAGATCCTGATCGTCTCTGCAGTCTTCTGCAGCAGTTCAAGTCTGTCCATCGAAACTTCTTTGCTCAGGTCCAAAATATCCCTGTGTACTTTCAGCAGCTGTGCGATACCGAGTCTGCACGGAACGCATTTCCCGCAAGACTGTGCATGACACAAACTGAGAAAGGACTCTACCATATCAACAGGACACTGTCCCGGAGTAGTAGCCAATACCCTTCTCTCGAAATCTGCATTAAGGTTGTCTGCAGTCTGCTGAGCACGGTCTTTTGTCCTGAATTCTAACCTACTCATACAAATTCCACCTCTCTACTTTACTCTTAAAACTATACCGATAACCTTCCGTTGTCCCTAATTAATAAAGGGCCACAATGTTCCTTACCTCATCACGTTACATTGTGTTACATTATTTTACCATATCTGGTGATAGTTCTCAAACAATTCTGTGAAAAGCGAATTCAGGCCTTCTTATAATTCTGTCTATTATTATGGTATACTAAATATGTATTTTTTTGCATCGTGCAATGACAGGAAGGAATTACAGATTTGAAAACAGTATTCGATATTTTCAAAAACGACATACGGTCGATCGTCAAACATTTCTTTGTTTTGGTGATCGTGCTGGCTCTGGCCGTTCTTCCTTCTCTCTATGCATGGGTCAATATCTATGCCGGCTGGGATCCCTATGATAAGACGGGAAACCTCCCGATAGCCATTGCATCAAGAGATACAGGAATACGTGCCACAGACGGCCACCGTATCAACAGCGCCGACGACATCATTGCAGACATCTCAGGGAATAAAAGCGCCAAATACATTCCGTATTCATCTGCTAACGATGCTATAGAAGCCGTCCGCGCAGGCGATGTTTATGCTGCCTTTATTTTTGAAGACGGCTTTACTTATGATATGCATCATTTTGAGGATGCTGTTGTTGACGAGGAAGCCAAGATCACATACTACAGCAACATCAAAAAAAATGCTGTAGCCTCCAAGCTCACTGATCAGATCGCTGAAGATTTTGTCGCAGATATCAATTCCGACTATCTGAGTCGCCAGCTGGACGAGTACCTGAGCGATGCCGATGAAGTTCTGAAGGATATCGATACAGAAGAGGCTGTCGATACCGTGCTGGATCAGCTGACCAGCACCCGGGATTCTCTTCACGATTTCAATGAATCGCTCAGCCTTATTCTGGCCTCGGGAAATGATGTCACCAAGACACTCAAGAATTCCCAAAAGCACCTGAACAAAGCAAGAAATCAGGGTGCTTCCGATCTCAGATCCGCAGAGCAGCAGATCAAGCAGGCAAAAAAGGCCATCAACAATGTCTCCACTTCCCTGGAGGCTAAGTCTGATCAGCTGAAATCTCTGATCAGCGAAACGCAGCAGCTTGTAGATGATCTGAAGAATACTTCGGATGAGGCGGCTAAGCAGGAACTGGTCACCAAGGCCATCGCCAAAAACGACAGGATCCTTACGATCCTTCAGGACATACGCGGCATTCTGCCAAAGTCACCTGAGACGACAGGCGGAAAGATCGCCGCAGAAACCCTTGATCTGATGATCACGCAGTCTAAGACGGTCTCACGTCTTCTGAACAGCGATCCGACATCTCTTGAGCTTCCTGCTGCCCTTGCTTCCCTCAAGGATCTTCGTACGAATGATCTGAAACCGGGACTGGATCAGATGCTCAAGGATATCAAAAATGGGCTTGACCGCACGAAACCACTGCTGGCGTCCGCAGACATCGTTTTGGATGACGTGGATCCTGTCCTGGATTCTGCAAATTCCACGGTCAAAGGCCTGGGCTCCTCTTTAACGGGGCTCCAGTCTATGCTCACATCTCTCGAAGCAAAAACCGATGACATTATCAAAAAAGTCCAGGCTGCCGATGCGAAAGACAGGCCTGCGATCCTCGCAGATATGTTAGGGAACGATCCGGAAGAATACAGCCGCTTCCTCACCGCTCCTATCGATGTGGAAGTCGAGGCGTTCTACACTCCTGTCACATACGGAGCAGCCATGACGCCATTCTATACGATCATTGCTCTTTGGGTCGGCAGTGTCATGCTGGTGACGATCTTGAACAGCGCTGTAAACCGCAGGAAGTATCCGCAGATCACAGAGGCGCAGGGCTTCTTTGGCCGCTTCCTCATTTTCTTCCTCATCGGACAGCTTCAGGCAGCCATCGTTGTGGCGGGAGATATCTTCCTCCTCCACTGCAGCCCGGCACATCCACTGCTCATGTGGGTATCTGCAGCAGTGACAAGTCTCACCTTTGTCATGCTGATCTACGCTCTGACCTTGTCCTTCGGGGACATCGGAAGAGCCTTTGTTGTCGTGATCATGATGCTTCAGATCGCAGGCTCCAGCGGATCTTATCCGATCGAGATACTGCCTGAAGTCTTCAATAAGATATATAAGTTCTTCCCATTCCCGTACGGGATCAATGCTATGCGCGAAACAGTCTGCGGTATGTACGGACATCATTTCCTGATCTATCTGGCACAGCTGCTCGTCTTCTGCCTTGTGGCCATGGCCATAGGCATGCTGCTGCGCAAGCCTTTCGCAGGGGTGAAGGACTTCATGTTTAATAAAATGAAAGAAACGGAGGTGCTTTGATGAGTCAGAATAAAGATACTCGCTATGAACACCTCTATACAGAAATGGTCACCTATGCGCTCACTCTCCACGAGAAGAACAAGAAGCGCATCAAGGCCGGTACCATCTCGCTGCTGGTGCTTCCGGTCGTCCTGGCGGTCATCCGCTGGCTGACGGACAGCGACAAACTGGTCTTCCTGCTGATCTGGGTGCTTTGCATGTTCATGATCGCAGCGTATCTGATCGGTGTGGCATATCTGGACGAATCCATCCAGAAAAAACTTCAGGAACTTACCGGTACAGAAGAAGATTTCGACGGTCTCATCGATGAGCGGGAAGCGTTTGCGGAAAGATTCGGCGGTACAGTCAGTGCGCTCCGCCAAAAGCGGAGAAACGCTCTTGCCCATGCCGGCATTCTTCCTGCAGAACCTGAGGGCGAACTTCCTGTGACAGAACAGACTGAGGCGGATCTCTCCGAGGACGTCACAGAGGAAGGAGGCCGCTCATGAAGAATATACTGAGTATCATTATCCACGATTTCAAGCGGCTTACGGCAAGTGTCGTCGCCATCGTGATCCTGATGGGGATCTGCGTTGTTCCTTGCCTTTTCGCATGGTTCAATATCTTCTCTAACTGGGATCCATTCGAAAAAGAAGCGACGAGCAACTTCCAGATCGCTGTGGCCAATGAAGATGAAGGCGCAGAAATGCTGGGGCTGAACGTAAATGTCGGCGAAAAGGTCATGGATGTGCTGGGTTCCAACGATCAGGTGGGCTGGCAGTTCGTCTCTGACAAAGAGAAGGCCATCGAAGATGTCCGGGCCGGCCGCTGCTATGCAGCTGTTGTCATCCCTGACGATTTTACAAAGGATGTCCTGAGTCTCACCTCCGATGAACTGCAGCATCCGCAGATCCTTTTCTATGAAAACGATAAGACCAATGCCATCGCGCCGCGAATCACCAGTGAACTTCGCAAGATCCTCGAGGAAAAAGCCGATCAGGCATTCGTCGATACGTTGGGCAAGTACCTTACTGAAGCAGCATCTGCTGCAGATGCCGCCGGTCTGGATCCGCAGTCTGCCTTCAGCGATCTGTCTACCAGACTGAACGATCTCAGTGCCAGCCTTGACGGAAGTCTCTCCATGGTCCGTGCTGCGACTGGTCTTTCGGCTGCCGCAAATGACCTGCTCGATGCTTCCCAGCAGCTGATCGGAAGCTCCGAAAACGCACTGGAGCTGGGCGAGAACCTGCTGGATTCTGCGGAGGAGAAGATCCCGGAGAAGGTGGATACGACATCCATCAAAGATACGGTCAATAAACTGACAGCGGCACTTACCGCAGATGCGACGAAGCTGGAGACTGACCTCTCTGCCGCTAGCAAAGATATGAGTGCCTATAATGCATTCGCAGACAAAAAACTGAATGACACGATCGCTCTGACAGATAAGATGAAAACCTCTGTCGACAATGCAGCATCAAAGCTGAAGAAACTCGACCTGACCGGTCTTGCCAGCCGCTTCGAAAAGATCTCGGGCAGACTGGGCAATATCTCCGACAGACTGGGACAGCTTGAGCAGGCAGATGCATCAAACTGGGCCCAGATGCAGACGATCCTGAACGGTGTTCTGGGAGACCTCGATTACATCAAGTCGAATGCTTCTTCCATCGAGAAGGATCTTACCGGCAAGCTGGATAAAAAGCTCAACGATGCAATCAAAGACAGCGAAAAGGCGATCTCACACGCACGGGAAGCCCTCGGTGATATATACGGCGATATGGACAGCCTCGAAAACGCTCTTGCCGGCTCAGAGAAATCCCTCAAGAGCCTGCAGGGAGGACTCGACGGGACACTGAAGACCATCGCCTCTTTGCAGACCGGCTGCAGAGATCTGGCTGACCTCTTCGATCGCTTCGCAGACAGCGATATGCTCGACGATATCAACCACCTGATGACCAGTGATGTGGAGGTCATTGCCGAGAACCTGGCTGCACCGATCAAGATGGATACAGAAGCCGTCTTTCCGATCGACACCTTCGGATCGGTCATGGCTCCGTTCTACACCGTACTGGCACAGTGGATCGGCGCACTCCTTGCTGCCGTTATGATCCATGTACAGGTAAAACGCAAAGAAAAATGGGGTGATCTGACGGTTCGCGAGAAGTTCTTCGGACGTTTCCGACTTTTCCTGATCATCGGACTGCTGCAGGCACTGCTCGTCTCTTTGGGCGACCTGCTCTACGTCGGCATCTATTGCGTGCATCCTGTCCTGTTCGTACTGGCAGCATGCGTGATCGGCGTTGTCTTCGTCACCATTATCTATTCTCTCGTGTTCGCACTGGAGAATATCGGTCTCGCACTCAGCGTCATCATCATGATCATACAGGTGACCGGCGCAGGCGGCCTCTACCCTGTGGAGGTATTGCCGCCGATCTTCCAGAAGATATTTGCATTCATGCCGTTCCAGTACGCGATCAATGCTTTGCGTGAATGTGTGGGCGGCACCTACGGAATGACCTTCCTGAAATGTCTGGGCATCCTGGCTCTCTTCGGACTGGGCGCAGCCATTTTCGGTCTCCTGGCCCATAAGCCAATGAACGGAATGATCGAGAAAGTCAACGAAAGCAAGAATGAAAGCGAAATCATGCTTTAAACAGGAGATGTGTTACCTACCAAGAAGAATAGCGCTCTGAAACACGTCTCGTAAGACGCGCCCAGAGCGCTCTTTTTTTATCTTTCCTGACGAAACTCTTTCAAAAGTCCGATCAGTTCTTCTCTGTCTGTTACCCGGTTGGTGGCCCGCCTGATGGCTGCTGCGCCCTTCAGGCCTTTGACATACCATCCGATGTGCTTTCGGATCTCCCGCACGGCGATATCCTCACCCTTATCTGCGCAGATCATCTCGAAGTGCCGCATCAGCATATCCACCCGCTCGCTGCGGCCGGGGCTTTCCCAGATACCTTTTTCTTCCCAAAGGTGTCTGCATTCTTCGAATATCCACGGATTTCCCAAAGCGCCGCGTGCAATCATGACGCCGTCGCAGCCCGTCTGCTCCATCATGCGCATGGCATCGGCACCTGACATGACGTCGCCGTTTCCGATCACGGGAATGTCGAGGGCCTTCTTCACTTCTGCGATGACGTCCCAGTTGGCTTTGCCTTCGTAGTACTGTTCTCTCGTCCTTCCGTGCACCGTCACCGCGGACGCGCCGGCAGCCTGCGCAGCCTTTGCAGTCTCTACGGCCGTATTCTCGCCTCTTGCGAAGCCCATTCGGATCTTGACGGTCACCGGTTTTTTTGCTTCCCTGACCATGGCGCTGATCACGTCGTAGAGGACATCCGGCTCCTTGAGGAGGGCTGAACCCTCGCCGTTCTTGACCACCTTTGGCACCGGACAGCCGCAGTTGAGATCGAAGACTACGTTATCTTCGTCGTTCAGTTCCTTCACGGCATGGGCCAGGATCTCAGGTTCTCTGCCGAAGAGCTGGAAGCCCGTTCTTTCGCCGGGCACCGTCTCCAGGAGTTTGCGGCTCTTGCGGTCGCCGTACCAGAGGCCCTTCGCGCTTACCATCTCCGTAAATGTCAAAGAAGCCCCGTGCTCAGCACAAAGGCTCCTCATACTTTTATCGCTTATTCCCGCCAGTGGCGCGAGGAAAAATGGTGCATCAAAGGAAAGATTACCTATCGTAAGTTTCTGATCGATCATTCCATCTCCTCACTCCTGCATGGCTCAGAATCGTGTTTTCTCAGTTTCTTGTTTTTATCGTAAATGAGTTTCAGGCCTTCGAGGGTCAGCATCTTGTCGACGTGATCGATGCTGTCTGTTCCCTGTGCGATCATGGCCGCCAGACCGCCTGTTGCGATGACTTTGACTTCCATGTCGGGATCGCCGCAGTACTCCCGGAGTTCCTGCTTCATTTTTCTTACGATATAGTCCACCATTCCCATGTGTCCGTAGACTAATCCGGACTGCATGCTGGTAGCTGTATTTCTGTTGATCACTCTGCCCGGCTCTTCCAGTTCGACCTTAGGAAGCTTCGAAGTTTTCTCGAACAATGCTTCCGACGAGATCTTGAGTCCCGGAGCGATGGTTCCGCCGATGTACTCGGCTTTCGCGGTTACCGCGCAGAATGTGGTCGCTGTACCGAAGTCGATGACGATCAGTGCGCCGCCGTATTTCGCGTGGGCTGCTACAGCATTGACGATCCTGTCTGCACCCACCTGTTTCGGGTTGTCGTACTTGACCACGAGGCCGGTCTTGATTCCCGGGCCTATTACGATAGCCTTTCTGTGAAAATACTTCATGCATAAATGCTGAAGCGTGTAAAGGACGGACGGTACTACCGTTGAAATGATGACATCCTTTACCTGTGACATATCGAGTCCTTCATACCTAAAGAGCTGTCCTACGATCATGCCGTACTCATCGGCACTCTTCTTATTATCCGTTTCCAGTCTCCAGTTGGTAATCATCCTGCCGTTCTCGAATACTCCGAGAACGATGTTTGAGTTTCCTACATCAAATGCCAGTAGCATGGTTTTCTCCTTTTGCTCTGCTCTTTTAACTGAGGATGCTTCTTATTGCGCCACAATGGGCGGCCCCTCAGGACCGCCCAAGTGGAACATTTATGTTAGATCCAAAATACTTACTATACTATACGAGAGTTACCAGAACGTCGCCTGAGTTTACGGATGAACCCTTAGCTGCAGGGATCGTGTCTACAGTACCTGCTGAAGGTGCCTGGATCTCGTTTTCCATCTTCATTGCTTCGAGGATTACGAGTACGTCGCCAGCGTTTACTGCCTGACCCGGAGTTACCTTAACGTCCAGAACTGTACCAGGCATTGGAGCTGTTACGGAAGTTGCGCCTGCTGCTGGAGCCTTGGCAGGTGCTGCTGCTGGAGCTGGAGCTGGTGCAGGTGCTGCTGCCGGAGCTGGTGCAGGTGCTGGTGCTGCTGCTGGAGCTGGTGCAGGTGCTGCTGCTGGAGCTGCGCCGCCAACTTCTTCTACTTCTACTGAATATGTTGTTCCGTTTACAGTGATGTTGTAAGTCTTCATATCTTGATTCCTTTCACTTAACTATATGATATATGTATTTAATATCCTTACATTCTTCTGGTGTCGATCACGTCGTCCCTTGCTGCATCCATCCAAAGGGTGGTGTTGCTAGGGATTCTTCTGATCTTGCGTACTACCAGATTGTTCGGTATGCCGCTGCCTTCGTATGCCGCTATCGCAGCCGCGATGACCGCAGGCAGTGCATCTTCTCCTGCTGCAATGGCAGCTGCTATGATTGCTGCCTGCACTTCATCATCTGCAGAAGCTACGCTCTTCGCTTCTGCTGCAGGTGCCGGAGCAGCCTTAGTCTTAGGAGCCTTCTCTCTGTTCGCGAGACCCATTGCCTTGCCCATTACGGTAATGAATGCCCATAATATGCAAAGCACCAGGAATGTTACACCTAATCCCATCAGCATCGTGATGGTAGATGCAAGCATCTTCTCCCCGAAACTCAGAGCATGCATAGTCTCCGGATTCGTGAATTGTTCCATCAAACTCATTATGCCACCTCCTAAAGCGGAATATTACCGTGCTTCTTAGCTGGTAATGATTCTCTCTTAGTTGCTAACATATCCAGAGCTCCTGCAACCTTCTGTCTTGTAGTTGCCGGTTCGATAACATCTTCTACATATCCGAGTGCTGCTGCAACGTAAGGGTTATTGAATGTCTCTTCATACTCGTCGATCTTCTGCTGTCTTACTGCGATAGGATCGTCTGCAGCCTTGATCTCCTTCTTGACGGAGGAAATGATATTAACTGCACCGGAAGCTCCCATTACAGCGATCTGAGCAGATGGCCATGCCATTACGATATCTGCGCCCAGTTCTTTGTTACACATTCCGATGTAAGCACCACCGTATGCCTTTCTCAGGATAACTGTGATCTTAGGAACGGTAGCTTCGCAGTATGCGTAAAGCATCTTAGCACCATGTCTGATGATGCCGCCGAATTCCTGGTCTGTTCCAGGCAGGAATCCAGGAACGTCTTCTATTGTAAGAAGCGGAATATTGAAGCAGTCGCATCTTCTGATGAATCTTGCAGCCTTATCGGAAGCGTTGATGTCGAGGCATCCTGCTCCGAACTTAGGCTGGTTAGCGATAACACCGACGCACTGTCCGTCTATTCTAATGAAGCAAGTGATCATGTTCTTAGCATAGTGCGGCATAACATCGAGGATCTTGCCGTCATCTGCCAGAGCCTTGACTACTTCATACATGTCATAAGCTTTGTTAGGGTTGTCAGGGATGATCTCGTTGAGTTCAGGGATCATTCTGTTGACATCGTCATTCGTAGGGATGATAGGAGCTGACTCCATGTTGTTTGATGGCAGATAGCTCAGCAGTTCTCTAACCTGCATGAGAGTATCTTCATCATCCTTGCCAACGAAGTGTGCTACACCACTGATGGTGTTGTGAGTCATAGCACCGCCCAGCTTCTCAGCCGTTACTTCTTCACCTGTTACCGTCTTGATAACGGCAGGACCTGTGATGAACATCTGGCTTGTCTTGTCAACCATGAATACAAAGTCAGTGATCGCAGGTGAGTATACAGCGCCGCCTGCGCAAGGTCCCATGATTACTGAGATCTGCGGAATAACGCCTGATGAGATCGTGTTGTTGAAGAAGATCTTACCAAATCCGGAAAGAGCTGCTACACCTTCTTCAACTCTGGCACCACCTGAGTCCTGGAGTCCTACGCAAGGGCATCCCATCTTCAGTGCCATCTCCTGTACCTTGACGATCTTGTTAGCGTGGTATTCACCGAGTGAACCGCCGCTAACGGTGAAGTCCTGTGCGAATGCGAATACAAGTCTGCCGTCGATCTGGCCATAACCTGTAACTACACCATCGCCCGGCAGATCCTTGCCTGCCATGTCAAAGTTGACGCTTCTGTGCTTAACAAACGCATCGATTTCTACGAAGCTGTTTGCGTCAAAAAGAATATCAAGTCTTTCTCTTGCTGTCAGCTTGCCTTTCGCATGCTGTGAATCGATTCTCTTCTGTCCTCCGCCCTGAGCAAGATGCTCTTTAATGTCGCGGAGTTGTTCAAGCTTACCCATTGTAATGCTTCCTCCCTTAATCTTGTTAGTATTTTGGATGTCTAATTTACATACGTATATAAAATACCATAATTAATATATATTAAACCACCTTTTTTTGCAACTTGTATTTGTTTGTATACATTATTCTTGAAGAAACACGCGCTCCCAAACCCGTTGAAAACACTTGCTTTGGGCAATTCACTCCTCTGACGCGCCCCATCTGCCGGCACCTTTTTTGAGCTTGATTTTAACTTACACTAAACTATCATATTTTTTTGACAATTTCAGAGGCTTTTCGATTTTTTGTATACAAAGCATGCACGGTGATGATTTCTGCCGCGCGCTGTGTTCAGCACCTAAAAAAGCACCTCCGGATCTGCTCCGATGGTGCTTTCTTATGATCTTGTATATTGGCCTTACAGCACTTTCGACAGGAATTCCTTGAGTCTAGGATGCTGCGGGTTCTCGAAGAATGTCTTTGGATCGTTCTGCTCTGCGATGACGCCTTCGTCCATGAAGAGGACGCGGGTGCCTACTTCGCGTGCAAAGCCCATCTCGTGGGTAACGACCACCATGGTCATTCCTTCATCAGCCAGTTCTTTCATGAGCTCGAGAACTTCGCCGACCATTTCCGGGTCGAGAGCTGATGTCGGCTCGTCAAAGAGCATGACTTCCGGGTTCATGGCCAGGGCTCTTGCGATGGCGATTCTCTGCTTCTGTCCGCCTGACAGCTGCTTCGGATAAGCATCGGCTTTGTCCGGCAGTCCTACACGTGTCAGAAGTGCCATAGCTTTCTTCTCCGCTTCTTCATCGCTCATGATCTTGAGTGTGACAGGAGCCAGCTTGATATTGTCCTTTACCGTCAGATTATCGAACAGGTTGAACTGCTGGAACACCATGCCCATACGCTGACGCATCTTGTCGATGTCCGTCTTCGGGTCTGTCATCTCGATGCCGTCCACTTTGATGGATCCGGATGTAGGCTCTTCCAGAAGATTGAGGCAGCGCAGGAAGGTGGATTTACCGGAACCTGACGGGCCGATTACTACAACCTTCTCGCCGGGATGGATGTGTTCTGTGATACCGCGAAGCACTTTGTGATCGCCGAATGATTTTTCAAGATTCTTAACGTCTATCACTTGCTCTCATCCTCCTTTCGAGCCTCTCGAGAAGTTTACTGAGAAGCAGTACGCACAGCAGGTATACACATGCGACGCTGACCAGCGGCATGAATGCCTGGTACGTGATACCCTGAATGTTCAATGCTGTTTTCGTTATATCCTTGAGTCCTATGACTGTTACAAGGGATGTATCCTTAAGGAGAGTGATCATTTCATTGCCCAGAGCCGGCAGGATATTCCTGATAGCCTGAGGAATGATGATTTTCGTCATCGTCTGCCTGTAATTCAGGCCCAAAGAGCGCCCGGCTTCCATCTGTCCGGAGTCTACGGACTGGATGCCGCTTCGTACGATCTCTGCAACGTAAGCACCCGAGTTGATACCGAATGCAAGGGTCGCCGTCACGATGGCATTACGGCTCGATGCGAAAACGATAAAGTACATGATCAGAAGCTGGACCATCATCGGGGTCCCTCTGATCACCGTAAGATAGAATCGGCAGAATTTATCTCCGATATTCAGCAAAACGTGACCTGCTCCGTGAGCACTCTTGCGCTGTGAATCATGAGCGGTACGTATCACGGCAATGATGATGCCGATACAGATGCCCAGGATCAGTGCGAAAAACGCCACGCGGACCGTCACCGTGAACCCTTTGACATAGAGCATCCATCTGTCATCGACGATGAACGCCTGATCAAAGGAGTCCTGCAGTCTGCTCCACAATTCCTGCATATTATTCCCTACTTCCTTTTCTTTTCAGAACGAATCGCTTCTGCCCTGAGGCAGAAGCGAAACAAATCAAAATCATATTCTAACGTTACTAATTATTCAGCCTTGATATACTTATCGATGATAGCCTGGAGTGATCCGTCTTCCTTCATTTCCTGCAGTGCAGTGTTGACCTTGTCGAGGAGCTCTTCGTTATCCTTTGCGATAGCGATAGCATACTGCTCTTCAACGTACTCAGTGTCGAGGATCTTCAGACCTTCGTTAGCCTTAACGAATTCCTTTGCAGGCTCGTTATCGATAACGACTGCGTCTACCTTGCCCTTCTTGAGAGCTTCGATAGCGTTAGCGCCTGTTGTGTATGCAGTTACGTGATCTGCACCGTAGTCACCTTCACAGTAGATGTGACCTGTCGTTGATTCCTGAACGCCGATCATAGCTTTGCCAAGATCCTTCGGTCCTTTGATCTCGGAACCTTCCTTAACGATGATGACCTGTACTGCAGTAGCATATGGCTCTGAGAAGTTTACGTTCTTTTCACGTTCTTCTGTCTTAGTCATACCTGCGATACCAACATCAGCCTTACCTGATTCAACTGAAGTGATGATGGAGTTGAAATCGATATCCTGGATCTCAAGTTCCATTCCAAGCTTATCAGCGATAGCCTGTGCCATCTCAACGTCGATACCTGCATAGTCGTCTCCATCAACATATTCATATGGAGGGAATGCTGCGTTAGTAGCCATAACAAGAGTTCCGCCGCTACCGCTGCCGCAAGCAGTCATACCAAGCGCAAAAGCAAGCACCATCACTAATGCTAAAATCTTTCTTTTCATCCTAATCTCTCCTTTGCTTCGTGATTTATTGATACAGAGTTATTATACTCCCTACAAAAGGCTCTGTCATTCATTAATTCCATAAAATCTCATGGCATTCGCCTTCGTGATCCTCGCCACGTCCTCATATTCCATGTTTTTGATGGCCGCAACGCGCTTTGCCGTATACTCCACGTTCATCGGGACATTGCGTTTTCCGCGCAAAGGTTCCGGGGCCAGGAACGGAGAATCGGTCTCCACCAGCAGGAAGTCTATCGGCAGCACCGAGACCGCCGCCACCGTTTTGCGGTTGTTCTTATACGTCACGGGACCGGCTACGCTGATGGTCGCTCCGAGCCGCACGTACTGCTGGGCAAGCTCTGCGCTCCCCGAAAAACAGTGGATGAGGACCCTCGCGTCTTCCGTTTCCCCCGCGGATCCTTTGCAGAATCCGGATGGGTCCGGACGCTTCGGGAACCAGCTCTTCCTCTCGTCAGAGAAAGCACCTTCTTCTTTGAGGATGTCCATGGTCTCCTGGTCCGCTTCACGGGAATGGATCACGATGGGCATCTTCAGTTCGTTGGCCAGCTTGATCTGCTCGCGGAACCACTTCCTCTGGTTTTCACGCAAAGAATTGTCGTAGTGGAAGTCCAGCCCGATCTCTCCGATGGCCTGCACTTTTTCTTTTGATGCCAGGCTCTTGATCATATAAAGGGTCATCTCGTCCATGTCATCGGTGTCGTGGGGATGCACGCCGACGGCGGCATAGCACCACGGGAATCTGGCTGCGTTCTCAGCCGCTACCTTCGAACTTGGAAGGTCGTATCCGATGTCTGTGACAAGATCCACGTCGGATTCCTCGATGAGGGCTGCAAGTTCCGCCACCATCTGCGGTGTCATATCGTAATTGTTGATGTGTGCGTGTGAATCAAACAGCATATTCTACCTCTGTCCTCTATAAATGCAAAGCGGCCCGCGGGCCGCTTATGTTATGTTACCGGGTTGCCGTCTTTTGCTTCTGTCGTAACGAATGCCAGGCTCTCTTTGCCATTGACTTCGTCGTCTGCGAAGAGGATCATGCCCTTCGACTCGAGGCCTCTGAGCTTACGCGGCTTCAGGTTCGCGACTACCACGACCTTCTTGCCAACGCAGTCTTCCGGCTTGAAGTACTTCGCTACGCCTGAGATGATCTGGCGCTTCTCCGTGCCCATCTGCACCTGGAATACCAGGAGTTTGTCAGCGTCCGGATGCTTTTCTGCACTGAGGATCGTGCCGACTCTGAGGTCCAGCTTATCGAAGTCGTCGTAAACGATCTCGTCCTTGAGCTCCAGCGGGATATTCACATCTTTATGCTTTCCTTCGAGAGCTTCGAGTTCTTCGATCTCTTTGTCTATATCGAGTCTCGGGAAGATCGGAGCGCCCTTGCAGACCTTTGCGCCGCCTGCAAGATCGAATACGAATGCGTCTTCCCACTTGATCTCTGTTCCTGCCAGACCCAGCTGCTCTCTCATAGCATCTGTCGTCGTGTGCATGAACGGATAGATCAGTACGGAAACGACTCTGATGGCTTCTGTCAGGTTGCGCAGAACGTTGTCGAGTCTTGGCTTGTCCGCTTCGTCCTTAGCCAGTACCCAAGGCATCGTCTCGTCGATGTACTTGTTGGCGCGTCTGATCACTACCCAGATCTCTTCCAGAGCAAAGTTGAACTTGAAGTCGTCCATGTATGCTTCTACCTTTGATGCTGCGCCCGTTGCGATCTGCTTGAGCTCTTCATCCAAAGGATCCACGGCGTCTGTGTACTCAGGTACGATGCCGCCGTTGTACTTTTCTATCATAGAAACGGTTCTGGATACCAGGTTGCCCAGGTCGTTTGCCAGATCGTAGTTCATTCTCTTGAGCATGACTTCGTTGGTGAATACGCCGTCCTGTCCGAAAGTGTACTCTCTGAGCAGGAAGTACTTCAGCGCGTCGATGCCGTATCTGTCGATGAGAACGACAGGGTCTACCACGTTGCCCTTTGACTTGGACATCTTGCCGCCCTCCAGCAGCAGCCAGCCGTGTCCCAGAACTTTCTGCGGAAGAGGTACTTCCATGGACATCAGCATTGCCGGCCAGATAACGGTATGGAATCTGACGATCTCCTTACCAACCAGATGTACGTTTGCCGGCCAGTATTTCTCATAAAGTTCCGGCTCATCAGGATATCCGAGAGCTGTGATGTAGTTGGAAAGCGCATCCAGCCATACGTAGATGACGTGCTTTTCATCGATAGGTACAGGAATACCCCAGTCGAATGTTGATCTTGAAATGCAAAGGTCTTCGAGGCCCTGCTTCACAAAGGCGATCATCTCGTTTCTTCTCGTTTCAGGCTCCAGGAATTCCGGAGTGTTCTCAAAGAGGTCGAGAAGTCTGTCCTGATACTTGCTGAGTCTGAAGAAGTAAGCTTCTTCTTTTGCCTTCGTTACCGGTCTGCCGCAGTCAGGGCACTTGCCGTCCACCAGCTGGCTCTCTGTCCAGAAAGATTCACAAGGTGTGCAGTACATACCCTCGTACTCGCCTTTATAAATGTCGCCCTTTTCATAGAGCTTCTTGAAAATAGCCTGCACGCGCTTGACGTGTCTCGGCTCAGTTGTTCTGATAAAGTCATCGTATGAGATCTCCATCGTAGCCCACAGGTCTTTGATTCCTGCTACGATCTCATCGACATACTCCTGTGGAGTAACGCCCTTCTCATCGGCGATAGTCTGGATCTTCTGTCCGTGCTCGTCCGTTCCTGTCAGGAAATGAACGTCATAGCCTGCCAGTCTTTTGAATCTTGCCATAGCATCTGCCATAACTGTGCAGTATGTATGACCGATATGCAGGTTTGAGCTCGGATAATAGATCGGTGTTGTGATGTAATATTTTCCTTTGTTTTCTGCCATTTGTAACTTCCTTTCTCTACTGCGAATGGGCAATAGCTCGTACGTTTTAGAATATCACGAAAAAATGCCCTCGTCAACGCGAAGGGTGTGTTATAATAACTATTGACAAGGTCTGTTAGCTCAGCTGGGAGAGCACCTGGGTCACAACCAGGATGTCGTGGGTT
>CAMNNV010000007.1 GCA_946546075.1 uncultured Bacillota bacterium
CTCGCATGCTCTGGCTATCTCAGTGATATCTGTCACATTCGGCGAAAGCTTGATGATCACAGGCTTCGTGGTGTTCGCCTTCACGGCCTCGGTCACTTCCCTGACGATGCCGGGATCCGTCCCAAAGGCCATGCCGCCGTGTTTCACGTTGGGACAGGATACGTTCACTTCGATCCATCCCACGTTCTCGCACTTGTCCAGCCGGCCTGCCGTATATGCGTAATCTTCCGGCGAGGATCCTCCCACGTTTGCCATCACAGGCTTGGAGAAGACTTCTGCCAGTGCCGGAAGTTCTTCCTCTATGACTTTATCCACTCCCGGGTTCTGAAGCCCGATGGAGTTGATGAGGCCTGCCTCGCACTCTGCGATCCTTGGCAGAGGATTGCCGAATCTGGCCTCTGATGTCGTTCCTTTGAAGCTGAAGCTTCCCAGCATGTTGATATCGTAAAGCTCTGCAAATTCACGTCCGAACCCGAAGGTGCCGCTGGCTGCCATCACGGGGTTGTCCATGGCGATGCCGCAGAGTGTCACTTTCGTATCTACCATACGATCTCCTCCCTTCTGAGCACCGGACCTTCTTTGCAGATCCTCTTATAACCGTCCTTTGTCTCATGGGAGCATCCCATGCAGACGCCGAAACCGCATCCCATGCGTTCTTCCAGGCTGAAGAATCCCGGGATGTCGGAGCTCAAGACTTCGTCGATGGCCCTGAGCATCGGGATCGGTCCGCAGGAAAAGACTGCAGTATATCCATCTTCGATGAGGTCTGTGACCATGCCCTTCGTTCCCAGGCTTCCGTCCACCGTTGCGATGCGCACACTGGCGCCTGCCTCTTCGAATTCATTTCTATAGAATGCATCCTCTGCTCCATTGAAGCCCAGGATCACTTCCGGCTTTATGCCCTTTGCTGCGATGCGCTTTGCGAGGCCGTACATTGGCGGTACGCCCACGCCTCCACCGATGAGAAGAGGCCTCTGCCCTGCCTTCTGAGGGTCAAAGCCGTTTCCAAGCGGCACCAGCACGTCCAGCGTTTGTCCCGGCTCCATCGCACTCATATCTGCCGTACCTTCACCAACGACTTTGTATATGATGGTGATGGTCTTCTCGTCCCAGTCGCAGATGGAGATGGGTCTTCTGAGGAACCTGCCCTCCAGAGCGATATTCAGGAACTGGCCGGGCCTGATCTCCGGGATCTCCCCTGCCAGGATCATCCTGTAGACGTCCCTGGCCAACACTGTATTCTCTTTTATCGTCAAAATCTCTTGTTTCACCTTTACCTCCTGTAAACCACTTTGCCGCCGCAGACTGTGGCAAGGCATCTGCCTTTGACCTTCATCCCGTCAAAAGGCGTGCTCCGCCCCATGGTCAGAAATTCTTCCGGATCGACTTCGTATTCTTCTGCAAGATCCCAGATGGAGAACTCTTCCATCTTCTCAAGATCCGGCGTATCCAGCCCGAACCGCTCGTTTGGTTCTATGGTGAGCAGCTGGATGAGCCTGTCCAAAGTGATCACGTTCTTCTCCACCAGATGTGTGTAGAGCACCGGAAATGCCGTTTCCAGACCTACGATGCCGTAGGCTGCTCCTGCCATACCGCCGGCTTTTTCTTCTGCGCTGTGCGGTGCGTGATCTGTGGCGATCATATCGATGGTACCGTCCTTCAGCGCCTCCAGAAGCGCCTGCCTGTCCTCTTCGTATTTGATCGGTGGGTTCATCTTGAACCTGCCGTGGTCTTCGATGGTTTCTTTGCTGAATACGAGGTAATGCGGTGCCGTCTCACAGGTGACGTCCAGGCCTTCTGCCTTGGCCTGCCGGATCAGTTCCACGCTCTCCTTCGTGGACACGTGGCACATGTGATAGGCGCATCCCGTTTCCCGTACGAGCTGCAGATCTCTGGCCAGCTGTTTGAACTCTGCCTCGGAGCTTTCTCTCGGGAAGTTCTCGTCCTCGCAGTGAGCCACCACCAGCTTGCCCAGTTCTTTCGCCTTGATCATGGCCTCACGCATGAGATCGTCGGACATCACGCCTCTTCCATCGTCTGTGAAGGCGATGACATCCTTTGCGATATCCTCGAGGTCTGCCAGAGCTTCCCCCTTTTCGCCCTTCGTGATGGCACCGTATGGATATACGTGTACGCAGGCGTCCTTCTCGATGATATCGAGCTGTATGTCCAGATGCTCCCTGCTGTCAGGCACGGGGTCCAGATTCGGCATGGACAGGATCTTCGTGAACCCGCCTGCCGCTGCCGCCAAGGTACCTGTCTTGATCGTTTCTTTATAAGAAAAACCCGGCTCTCGCAAATGTACATGTACATCTGTAAGACCGGGCAATATCATTAAATCAAAACGGGAATTAAGATCGATCTCAATGGACTTCGCCACCTGCTCGACCTCTTCCATGTTCAGATAAAGTCTCTTCTTCGTATTCATTCTGTTCGTTCCTTTATGTGGTCTGTTTCTCACTTATCTTCGCTATTAAACCACATGATATAGGGCAAGTCAAGAGATATTTTACTCAAACCTGCAGGTAAAGAGAGTCGTATGATCATTATCTGTCCCTACCTTCTCATATTCTTCCGGTACCATTTCAGGAGACAGAGCATTTACCCCCTCTTTTCCCTGATAGAAAGCTGCCATCGGAATGGACTGATCCTTGGCTGCATCCGCCGGCTGGGTGATGCTTGTCCAGCAGAACGTTCCTTCATTCGCCATGTCCTTTTTGTCAATCAGAGTGACATTGGATACAGAGGCTATGGTCCCACCGGATGTAGCCACGGTAATAACAGCCTCACCGGTCTCGTGATTTCCGGTGATGGCGATGATCCCTTTTCGGTCTGCCGGATCTTCAAACGGGATCCCCATTTCTCCTTCGCTCTTCACCAGCTTGCCTTTCTCGTATACGTCCATATCGATGGTCAGGCTCTTATAATTATCATCCACATCGTACTTGAACAGCTGAGCATCGGCATCGTTTCCGGACAGGATCGTCTTCATCGTGGCCTCTGAATCGTTCAGATCGTAGGCTCTGACGTAATTATTCATGAAATATCCCTGCTCTTTGATGAAATGCACGGCAAAGATGGTCCCGGCAGCCAGTACGGCAAGCGCGACAGACAGGACAATGATGATCTTCTTCAGTTTGTTCCGTTTATTGCTTCCGTCTCTTGCCACGCCTAAGATGTTCTCCTCGGAACGCGCTTCGATCTCGCTCTTATCGATCGTCTCCCCTGCAAAAAACTCGTTGAGGGTCATTCCCAGCTCCCCGCAAAGCCTCTGATACAGGGATACGTCCGGAAGGCAGATGCCTCTCTCCCACTTCGAGACGGACTTGTCGGTAACGCCTAATTTCTCTGCCAGCTGCACCTGCGTCAGGCCCGCATCCTTTCTTTTTTGTGCTATAAATCTTCCGATCTTGATCTGATCCATATCGTCACCTCCTTCATGCAAGCTCATACTACCATTGTGGTCCTTCGGAGAACACCCCTCGAAGGTAGAGTTGGTATGGATCCTGTAATTCAGCCGTTTCAGAGCTTCTTAAAAAGTCTTGCTGCCGATGATCTCCAGGCGGTCAGGCTCTACGTGACACATGAGATGATAGACCTTCACCCCTGCCGAGACGGCCTCTTCGAGAGCCAGCCCGAACTCCGGATGGGTGTCTACATTCGGACGGACTTCTCTCACCCCGTCCATCTGGATGACGAAGCCAAGAGATGCCTGATACCCTTCGGCAGCCGCTTTTGCAAGCTCACGAAGGTGCTTCACGCCGCGCTCCGTGGGAGCATCCGGGAAGTACCCGATCCCCTCCACTTCGAGGGTGCAGCCCTTCACCTCCATGAGGAACCGCTCGTCACCTTTTTGCATATAAAAATCCACCCGGGAATCACCGTAGGTGTACTCGGGTCTGATCACGTCGTAGTCCTGCTGTGACAGCCACTCCTTCACCACCTTGTTCGGCGCCTGGCTGTCGATATTGAAAAGAATGCCGTTGCTTTTGCGCACGCAAATGAGATCGTACCTTGTCTTTCTTCCGGGAGTGCCGGGCTCTGTGAGGTATACCTGACTTCCCGGGATGAGAAGTTCTCTGCACCTTCCGGTGTTTTTGACGTGGACGATCTCCGTCTTCCGGCCGATCTTCACCTCGGCGATGAAGCGGTTGGGCCTTCTGACGAATGTGGCTTCCGTGATGTTATCGTATCTCATTACCAGAATCTGCTCTGCGGGTTGTCCTTGAGGTACTTGATGATGTCTGCGCTCTCATACAAAGGTTTGCCGTCTATGAACAGACACGGTACCTGCTCTTTGCCGCCTACCTTTACAAGTTCCTCGCGGTCTTTCTCGTTCTTATGGATGTTTGCGAACTCGATGTCGGTACGTCCACTCTCCTCGATGGCCTTGATGACTTTTTTGCAGAATGGGCACGTGTCGAACATGAATAATTTCATTGACATTTTCTTCACCTCCGTTTCCTTAAATGTAACACGTTTTGTTGTATAAATACAAATGACATATGTTATTTTTTGGTGTATAATACTATTTGCATGTGAATAAAACGGACTCTGTCCATAATAAATAATCGAAAGGATGATTCAAATGGCAAAGAAAAACATTGATTGGGCTAACCTGAGTTTCTCATACCAGCCCACTGACAAACGTTATGTCTCCATGTACTACGCTGACAAAGGCGACTGGGACGAGGGCAAACTTACGGATGATGCGAACATCGTCATGAACGAATGCGCTGCCGTTCTCCAGTATGCGCAGACTGTTTTTGAAGGTCTGAAGGCTTACGATACAGAAGATGGCAGAACGGTCCTCTTCCGCCCTGACCTGAACGCAGAGAGACTGGCAAATTCCGCAAGAAGACTTGCGATGCCGGCTTTCCCTGAAGACAGATTCGTTGAGGCAGTCATCGAAACCGTCAAAGCCAATGCAGATTACGTTCCACCTTACGGCACCGGAGCATCGCTGTATGTCAGACCATTTGAATTCGGATACAGCCCAGTGATCGGCGTAGCTCCTGCTGAAGATTACATGTTCAGGATCCTGACCACTCCGGTAGGTCCTTACTTCAAGGGCGGCGTCAAGCCGATCTACATCAAGGTTTCTGATTTTGACAGAGCGGCTCCTCACGGCACAGGCCACATCAAGGCCGGTCTGAACTACGCCATGAGCCTCTACGCCATCGAGAAGGCACACGAAGAAGGATTCTCCGAGAACATGTACCTCGACTCCGCGACGAGAACGAAGGTCGAGGAAACAGGCGGCGCGAACTTCCTCTTCGTCACGAAGGACGACAAGCTGGTCACACCAAAATCAGACACGATCCTTCCTTCCATCACGAGAAGATCTCTCATGGAAGTTGCAGAGAAGTACATGGGTCTGGAAGTCGTTCAGAGAGAAGTTCACTTCGAAGAGATCGGTGACTTCAAAGAAGTGGGTCTTTGCGGTACAGCTGCCGTCATCTCCCCGATCGGCAAGATCAACGATCACGGCAAGGACATCGAGATCCCAAGCGGCATGGACGAGATCGGACCTGTCCTCAAAGAGCTGCGTCAGACTCTCGTAGATATCCAGGAATGCAGGATCGAAGGACCTGAAGGCTGGGTAGTAGAAGTTAAATAAACAAATCAAGCACCAAAGAGCCGGGCATGCCCGGCTCTATTCATGACAGCACAGTGACACATCACAACAAGGGAAACGATATGAGCAAAGAACGTGATTACTTATTCGACAACATCAAAGGATACCTCATCATAAGCGTCATCACCGCCCACTTTTTCAGAGTGAGCGGATATTTCGCTGCCGGTACACCGTCACGTTTCATCTACATCATATCCTTCACGTATATCATGCAGGGATTCCTGTTCGTATCGGGATACTTTTCGAAGAATGTCGATAAATGCAGAGCCGGAGCCTTCAAGAATTTCATCATCCCGTACGTGATCTTCGTATATCTGGCCTACTTCGAGAGATGCTTCCTCTATGGATTCGACAAATGTCATCCTCATCTTTTCCGGCCGACATTCGCCCTGTGGTTCCTCGTGGTGATGTTCGTATACCGATTCTTCATCAAGGACCTGTCACGGGTGCCCGGGATCGTCTATATCACTCTTGCCCTCTACTTCGCAGCGGGATACATCCCGTTCCTCAATGAAGACCTGGCAGGAGGCAGGATCGTATCGTTCCTGGTGTTCTATATCCTTGGCTATACCTTCAATAAGGATACCGTCGAGAAAGTACGCAGCGTCCCGAAATTCTTCGGCTTCCTATCCCTTGCGGCGCTCCTTGCGGCATGTTTCATCTACAGTCGGTTCAAATTCCCGCCGGTGGACATCCTGCTCCTTCGCGGACCATTCTCCGAATTCGGCGTGGGACCTCTCCACGGCTTACTTTGGAGAGCGGGACTCTTTGTATGGGCGATGCTGTGGATCCTGGTATTCATCAACCTGATGCCGCGGAAGAAGACGTGGCTCACCACGCTGGGCCAGCGCACCATGACCGTCTATCTGCTCCACATATTCGTCAGGAACCTGATCAAGTACTTTGGGGTGCTCCACGGAGGCTCACCGGAATACTACGCCATCATCATCGCTATGATCATCGCGTCGCTGTGGCTCTTCTCAAGACCATTCGTCGTCAGATGGTACGATGCCATGATCGACGGGATCTATGCAGGGATCATGAAATTAGTGGATCTGCTCCCATGGAGGCGAAGTCATGAATAAACGAGAACTCGGAAATACAGGCATCATGGTAAGCCCCGTCGGCTTCGGCGTCCTGACCATGGGCTATACGCAGCTCGATCTGCCCCTTGAAGAAGGCGCATCGCTGATCCGATATGCGATCAAGAAAGGCATCAATTTCTTCGACACGGCCCAGTACTACGAGACATATCCTTATATACGCGAAGCCATCGCAGGCCTCCCTGAGGATGAGCGCCCTGTCATTTGCAGCAAGTGCCTCGGGAGCACGTATCAGGACATGGAGGAAGCCGTGCAGGAAGCGCTCACGGAGCTGGACATCGACACCATCGATATTTTCCTTCTCCACGAAGTCACATCACCGGAAGATTACCGGTGGCGCGACGGTGCTATGGAGTGTCTGAAGGATTATAAGAATCAAGGCATCATAAAAGCCATCGGTCTTTCCACTCACCATGTGGATGTGACAGAGATGGCTGCAGATATCGAGGGCATCGATGTGGTCTTCCCTCTTATTAACTACGCGGGTCTCGGGATACGAAAAGGCGACGGTCCCGGCACGGCTGACGAGATGGCTTCTGCCATCGCAAAGTGTCACCATATGGGCAAAGGTGTGTTCACCATGAAGGCCTTTGGAGGCGGCAATCTCACAGGCGACTACCTGCACGCTCTGGAATACGTGAGAGACCTGAAGGGCGTCGATTCCATCATGGTGGGTATCGGCTCTCTCGATCAGATCGATCCTCTCGTGGCATTCGCAGAAGGCACTCTGGATCCTTCCTACGTCCCCGACATCTCTTCCAAAAGAATGTACGTGGAGCCGGGAAACTGCATACTGTGCGGAGCATGCGCCCGCCGCTGTCCCAACAAGGCGATCACACTGGGAAGTGATATGGCCCAGATCGATTACAACATCTGCCTCCGGTGCGGATACTGTGCTCCGGCATGCCCGGTAAGAGCACTCATCATGCTTTAGGATCCGCCTCTGCCCTGCTCATGAAAACGATTGAAGCAAGCACGATGAGGATCCCGGCAAGATTGATGATTCCCAGGGGTTCACGAAAAAGAATAAAACCTGTCAAAGCAGCAACCACCGCTTCGCTGGAAGCGATCACCGGCACCTTGCTGCTTTCTTTTATTTTTTGCGTGCCGGCGTAATAGAATACGTACGCCAGGGCCGTCGGGATCAGTCCCAACAGGAATCCGTTAAACAAAACAGGTTCCGTGAATACGTCCGGGTTTTCCCACGGCCTGCAAATGGCGATATACACGATGGTCGCGAAAAAGTAGCCGTATGTGCTGATGACGAGAGGATCCACATCCTCCGGGATGATCCGGACCATGATGGCGAGGAATCCGTAACTGGCCCCTGCCCCAAGTCCGAACAGCAGGCCAAGTACTGACAGATGCCCCGCTTCCATGGCGCCACCGGCGACCACCATGATGCAGCCCACGATGTTGATGAGAAGCGCGGCGCCTTTGCCCTTGCTGAAATGCTCCTTCAGCAATAACACGGACGCGATGGCAGTGAATACCGGTGCGATCCTCAGGAGAATGGCGCCGGTACTCACACCGATACGGACTACTGCGGCAAGATAAAAGATATTATAAAGGGCATGATACCCGATGCCGACGAGCAGACAACCCAGCAAGCCTTTCATACTGATCCGGAAGGAGGATAGACCCTTGCTTGCTACGGTAAGCACAAAACAGATAAGAAACGCGAATCCCACTCTCATCAGCCCGGCATCCATGGAATCGATTCCCATGGCATCCAGGCGCATGGTGAAGAGCCCTACCAGGCCCCAGAGCGCACCCGCCAGAAGTACTTGTATATATCCTTGGTCCTGTCTGTCCTTCATAGTTGTTACCCGCTTTTCATCCTTCTTGACTTAATTCTATAACAGATATATATTTGAGTAAATCGAAAGAATATCAAATTCGTCTTGACGATATGTCAAAGAGAGGATTGAAACATGGATACGGATAAATACAGAGCACTGCTCACAGTGATCGATGCAGGCAGTCTGACGATAGGCGCAGAAGAACTGGGATACACGGTATCCGGTATCAGCAGGATGGTCATGACTCTGGAAGAACATTTCGGGTTCGCATTGATCATCAGAGACCGCAAAGGGATACGTCCCACCCCGGAGTGCGAACAGCTGCTGCCGTCCATCAGAGATCTCTGTCACATATCGGACAAGATCGAGGATATGGCAGCCGGCATCAAAGGTCTCGATCTGGGAACCATTCGGATCGGCACAGCATACAGACGCTATATGGATCAGATCACAGATCTGATCATCGGGTTCACAGACAGATATCCCAATATTCGTGTAGATATCGTGGAAGAACTTACAAGCAGTATGCTGGAAGACATGAAACAGCACAAACTGGATCTGATCGTTGGAAGCAAACGGGAAGGTGATTTTGAGTTCGTGCCGCTGGAAGAATACGAAGTCTATATCATGATGAACGAGGACCACCCTCTCGCGAAGAAGCCTTCGATCCCTGTTCGTCTATTGGAAACGGAAGCCTTTATCCATACCCATCCGAACCAGGATTCCGATGATATCAGGCTTCTTAAGAAGCACCGGATCGATCCGAATATCAAGTACACGACAACAGACGAGTATGCCACATACAAAATGGTGGAAGCTGGTCTTGGGATCGGGCTGTCTTACAGTATCCAGCGGTATCGCGAGAACAACAAAGTCCTGTTCAAGTCCCTTGATCCCAAGGAAACCGAAGTGCTGGGGCTCGCCTTCCCGAAAGGCGATCAGTTATCGCCGAGCAGTTTGAAATTCATCGAATTTGTGAAAGAATATTACGGGATATAATCAAAAGCCGGAGCCTTGCCGCTCCGGTTTTTATCATAGATTATTCAGCCTGTAAACATAGTTTTTTCTCTGTACGCGGGCTGCTTTCGTATCGGCCTTGGAACCGTAATAGCTGTAGAATCCCGCGTAGAACGTATTACCGTCATGGAGCAGCGTCTCGATCTCTCTTCCCCCTGCCTTAGAGGTTTTGTAGCGAGCGATCTGTTTGCCCTTGAAGTTATAAACGGAAATGATGTTATCCTTCTTGCTTTTATAGAAACTCCTGCAGACGAAAATGCAGTCGCCCTTGCTGTCCATCCCCTGATAGAGATAGCCCTTGCGCTTCTTTTGCTTGATCATTTTCTTAGCTCTGAAGCTGGTGTCCAGTTTGAGGATGTAGTGGCTGCCTCGCATATATGCAAAGTAGCAGTTGTGTTTCTCGTTGTAGGCGATGGCGCTGATCCCCTTGTACTTTTTTCGGATCTTCTTTGACATTCCCTTCGTCTTTTTTGAGACTTTGACTTTCGCTCTTTTCTTGATCGTTAGCGAATTCGGGTCGACGATGGAAACCGTTTTCGAAGCCGGCTCCGCATCGCAGACGATGATCTTGTTCGTTCTCGTATTGAATGTCATATCATTGGCATGATGCAGCTTCATGGCCGCGGATACTTTGACGACGCTCATGTCGGACAATTTCACCTTGACGATCTTGTCGTAGTTGTTGAGCCTGTTATAGAGTATGAAATATCCGTATCCCTTGTTGGCACAGGCCCCCTGGAGTGTGTCGTAGGCATACAATCGCTGTCCTGCAGCGCTTGTCAGATCAAACCGGGCCCCATTATGCTGCATCAAGGTAAGAGACATGTTCTTCTTGCCGCGTGGTGTCCGGAACTTCTTCGGAGCTGTCGTTGTCGTCTGCTTGGTAGCCTCGCTGGTCTGCTCCTGTGATGTAGGCTGCACAGTTGTCGTTTCATCCGCGGACGTCTGTTCTCCGGATGATCCACTCTCGTTATTGACAGACCCTTCGCCTCCCCGGTCTGACTCGGCAGCGACTTCCGATCCACTCTGCGGGAGGCTCTCCTCTGGGCTCACAGAAGCCCCCGCGTCTGCGAAGGAGGACGTGATGAGCATAGTCATCGATATTAAGATACAAAGTATTGATGCGATTGCTTTTCTCATTTCTGTTGCCGTGTCTTCTCTAATCAAATCATCCCCCGAAACGTATCGAGGGATCTTAAATCGATTTAGTGGTTGCCTTCTGACTTTCTCATCAGCTCAACTTCTTCTTTGAGCTCTTCCTCTGTCAGGTCTTCGACGAATTTCACATTCTTGAGCTGCGCCTTGAAATTAGCTCGGAATCCTTCAAGGTATTCCATCCTGAGGCGATGTCTCTCCTCGAATTCCTCTTCTGTAAGGCCTACCGTCTTGTACTTGTGGGCCAGTTCATTTATCCTGTCTATCGTTTCTTTTTTTATCATATTCGATTCCTTTCGTTTGCATACCACATCATGGTATAAAAGAAATCCCGGGTTGTCAACAGCCTTAGACCAAAGTGGACAAATCTTTCCGCTCATGGTAATATTTATAGGTTAGAAACCTCAAAAGGAGAATTATCATAATGAATAGATTAGTAATCACAGGACTTGGAGCAGTTACACCTATCGGCATTGGAACGGACAACTACTGGCAGGGTATTCTGGACAGAAAATGCGGCATCGACAAGGTCCCTTCCCTGGTAGAAGAGGATTCCCCGATCCAGATCGCAGGTATCGTCAAGGATTTCGATCCGAAGGACTATATGCCGGGTAAACTCGCTAAGGAAACGAGTCCTTTCATTCAGTACGCTTTCGCATCCGCGAAAGAAGCTCTTGAAGCAAGCGGCTTCGATATCGACAAGGAAGACGACAGGATCGGTATCGTCATGGCAACGGCCCTGGCAGGTACATCCGAAACGGCTGAAACGCAGCACGATTATGAGAACAGCACGAAGAAAAAAGTCAGCCCTCGTTTCCTTCCGAAGATCCTCGGTAACCTGGGAGCTGCACAGATCGCGATTGCTTACGGCATCCACGGTCCAAGCTTTACCGTCACTACTGCATGTTCCTCCGGCGGCGATGCCATCTGCATGGCAGCTATGCTGATCAATGCCGGTGACGCAGATGCCATCCTCGTAGTCGGCGGAGAGAGCGGCCACTGCCCTATCGTCATGTCAACACTTGCACAGGCGAAGGCCCTCAGCAAGAATCCGGACCCTGCTACGGCATGCAGACCTTACGATGCTGACAGAGACGGTTTCGTCATGGGCGAAGGCGGCGGCGCTATCCTGATCGAGTCTCTCGAACATGCAAAGGCTCGCGGTGCGCACATCTACGCAGAGCTGGCAGGATATGCGAACAATACAGACGGATACCACGTGACGGCACCTAGCCCGGACGGTATCGGCGCAGTCAAATGCATGAAGGCTGCACTGGCAAGAGCCGGAATGTCTCCTGAAGACATCGATTACATCAACACCCACGGCACATCCACTCCTGTCGGTGACATCGCAGAAGTCAACGCCATCAAGACGCTGTACGGCTGGGAAAACCAGGATGCTCCGATGGACCCTGAACTCAAAGCGAAGATCCCTCCAGTAAGCTCCACAAAGGGCAATACAGGACACCTCATGGGTGCAGGCGGTGTTACAGAAGTCATCGCATGTATCGAGGCAGTAAACAACGGCATCCTGCCTCCTACCCTCAATTACGTGACACCGGATCCTGACTGTGACCTGGATTTCATTGCAGACGGCCCGAGAAAAGCCGAAGTCAATGTAGCTATGTCAAATGCCCTCGGATTCGGCGGACAGAACAGCAGCATCATCGTCAAGAAATATGAATAAAGAACATAAAGAAAAAAGCTCCGGAAATCCGGAGCTCTTTTCTTTTGCTATCACTTTACAGGATCGGTATATTTAAATATGTTGTTGGCTTCGATTAAAGGATCTTATCTCCCATCTTAGGAAGTTCGAACCTGCACCAGAATACTGATGATACGAGCATACATGCGAATCCCAGAACTGCTGCGACTGCATACATTGTTCCTGTTGTAACCAGTGTTCCTACCAGGAGGAACAGAACCATAGCTGCCATAAATACCATGCTTAAAACAAAATTCTTATTTCTCATTTCGAGTACCTCCTTGTATCTTTCTTAACTATAATATATACTATTTAATGTTATAAGTAAATCAGAATTATGTTATGTTGATATAACTAAAATCTATAACGTGGGGAGACATTATGAAGAGATATCTAGCACTACAAAAGATCGTAGAAACAGGCAGCTTCGCGAAGGCAGCAGAAATCATGGGATACTCCCAGCCAGCCCTTACAAGTATGATCACTTCACTCGAAGATGAACTTTCCATCAAACTGCTCAACAGGAAGAGGACCGGCTCTTCCCTCACCGATGAAGGCAAGGAATTATATCCATATATAGAACGGACCATTTTCCAGTACCATGCGACCATCGAGAAAGCAAAGGATATCAATAACCTCAAGACAGGTATCATCCGGATGGCCACAGTAACCAGCGTATCCGTAAACTGGCTTCCTGAAGTCATCCAGGAATTCCATGAGCAGTATCCCGATGTAGAGTTCATCATGCATCAGGGAGACTACAACATGATCGAAGAATGGATCAAGATCGGCGCCGTTGATTTCGGATTCGTCAGTCCTGAGTTCGTCAAGGGCATCGAAATAGAACCTCTTAAGACAGGCGGTTTCTCCGCCATCCTGCCGAAGGATCATCCTCTGGCAGAGCTTGACGTGGTACCCCTCAAGGAACTGGCTTCAAATCCATTTATCATGCTGGAGATGGGACACCACTCGGAATGTGAAGCCGCATTCCGGGAACACGATATCAGACCTAACGTCCGTTACACCATCCACGATGACTACGCCATCATGGCCATGGTGGAGCGAGGCATGGGCGTTTCCCTTCTGGCAAATCTGGTGATCGGCAAGATCGCAGGCAGTTTCGATGTCGTCACAAAGCCAGTCGATCCTCCTGTCTACCGGACCCTCGGTATCGGCTACAAGGATAAACTGGATCTTCCGATGGCATCAAAAAAGTTCATCAAGGCGCTGAAATCGCACCTGGATGAACTTCCATAGACGTATTTACCAGTCAAGCCCCTTTTCTTCAGGCTCGTACTGGAAGGTCGGCATCGGCTCAAGTTTGAATTTGTTCCACTTGTGCTTGTTGTCGATCTTTTCTTTTGTTTCAGGATCCTCGCATACTCCCGTCCTGATATATTTATCGAGCGCTGCATAGGTGAATCCGAGATTGTCCTCGTCCGTCTTGGACTGAAGCCCGTCGATCGGAACCTTGTCTACGAACATCGAAGGAAGTCCCAGCGCTCTTCCCACAGCCTTTACTTCCTGGACCGTGAGCTTGGAAAGCGGACTGAAATCCCCTGCTCCGTCGCCGAACTTCGTGTTGTATCCCACCCAGTCCTCACTGAGATTGCACGTATTGGCAACGCGGCCGTTGAGGGACTGTGACGTAGCATAGAGCGCCGTCATTCTAAGTCTCGGCGGCAGATTCACGATGGTCTGGGCTGACACTTCCGGAAGCGCCTTCTCGATCTGCGCGATGATGCCATCGAAGGCATCTTTGATATTGATCTCCACCTGCCGGATCCCTACGTGCTCACAAAGAGATCTTGCCACATCGATATCGAACTGTTCTCCGTTCGGCATGAGAACGCCGATGACCCTGTCCTTTCCCAGAGCCTCTGCGCAGAGTGCTGCAACGACGGAGCTGTCTTTGCCTCCGCTGATGCCCACAACGGCATTGCATCCTTTGCCATTTACTTCAAACCAGTCTCTGATCCACTGTACTATATCGTTCTTGACTTTCTCTGCATCAAATGCCATATCGATTACCTCTCTTTATCTGTACGTTGCCCTGATGGCAGCTATCACGATCGCTTTTGCATTTATGAGGAATGCTTCCTCCGGCTGTTCCGCGATGAATCGCGGATCCCAGTAGTTATTGTAATACTCTTTTACCATTTCTTCAATGCTAAGCCCGTCTCTTCTCATCTGCTTGATCTTGTCCACCTTCTCATCGCAGCTGTCACGGAACATCTGCCAGTACTTCTCATGAAAATACTCCGGAAGCAGCCCGAAATGAGGAAGACACACCCGCTTCGCACCATAGGAGCGGCACTTATCGAGAGATACCATAGCATCGTCGAAACTCTTTAATATCGGGGTGTTGATATAATCAAAACTCTGGATGAGCCCCACGCTCTCACAGCAGAACAGGACACCTGCGGGCTCATAAGCAAAGGTCAGCGAACAATCCGTATGACCTTTCGTCTCCAAGACGCGCATCTCCTCGTTTCCCAAAGAGATCACGTCTCCATCATGAAGGATCTGATCTACCTCCGGCAGGTCTACCCGGATATCCACGTTGCTTCCCGGATCATAGAGTTCTCTCGCCGTCTCTCCCAGATGGCGTATGAGATCTCTGGCACCGGGGTGTGCGAACACACTGGCGCACTTTTCGCTGGCAAGAACCTTTGCATCAGGAAATGCGCTCTTGATGTACGGCAGCGCACCCATGTGGTCGTAATGAGAATGGCTGAGGAAGATCATGTCGATGGTATCCCTGCCGAGCTCTGCCAGCTTCTCGCGAATATTCTCCACCGTATAAGGACCGCAGTAAGCCATACCACAGTCATAAAGAGCTGTCTTTTCAGAGCCGGCGATGAGGAATACCTCGCCGCCCCGCATCGGAGTCATCCTGTATATCCCATCGGGAAAGCCGAACCGGTCGTGGCCTCCCCCGAAAAATTCAAAAATGTCGTCTTCCGGTCTTTTGCAGATCATGACGTCACTCACCTTTTAACTCTCTGTATGCGCTGTGGAGCCGTCTCATGGCCTCCTCCAGCGTGCTGCGCGGACATGCCGCGTTCAGTCTTTCGAAGCCTTCCCCGTCTTCACCGAACATATCGCCGGTGTCCAGCCAGAGTTTGGCTTTGTTTACGATAAAATCATACTGTTCGTCTCGTGTAAGACCCAGTTTCCGCAGGTCGATCCATACGAGATACGTCCCTTCTGTCGGAACCACCGTGATTTCCGGCATGTTCTCACGTATAAAAGCGTTGATGTAGTCGATGTTGGCGCTGATATACTCCTTGAGTTCGTCCATCCACGGTCCGCCCTTCTCGTAGGCCGCCTGACATGCTGCCATTCCCAGCATGCCGGCCCATCCGAAGCTGACGCGTTCCAGTTCTTTTTTGAAGAGTTTTCTCTTGTCCCGGTTCGGGATGAATATGTTGGAGATCTGCAGTCCTGCAAGGTTGAAGGACTTGCTTGGAGCTGTGCAGACGCATACGTTCCTGGCGATTTCTTCTGATATGCTGGCGATCGGTGTATGAACGCGATCTCCATAGACGAAATCGCAGTGGATCTCATCGCATACCAGCATGACATCATGTTTGATGCAAAGACCTGCCACCTTCTCCAGTTCTTCCCGGGTCCATACCCTTCCCACCGGGTTGTGGGGACTGCAAAGGATCATCATGGTGACATCAGGACGTGATAATTTCTCATCGAGATCTTCGAAGTCCATGAGATATCTTCCATCCTCATATATGAGCGGGCTGTTCACGATCACCCTGTCGTTGTTCTTGATCACGTTGCTGAAAGGATAATAAACAGGCTGCTGGATCACAATACCCTCTCCTGGCTTCGTATACGCTCTTACAGCCGTCGAAAGTGCGAATACTACGCCCGGTGTCTGTGCGAGCCATTCTCTCCTCAGATCCCACGAGAAGCGCTCAGAAAACCAGCCCTTCACGGCTTCGAAGTACTCCTCCGTGATCATGGTGTATCCGAAGATACCAAAATCCGCGAGTTCCTTCAGCCTTTCGGTCACTGCCTCCGGCACGCGAAAATCCATGTCCGCTACCCACAGCGGCAGCACGTCTTCCGGCATGTCAAACATGCTGTGTCCGTCGAATTTGAGGGATCCTGTATTCTTCCTGTTTATTACTTCATCAAATCTGCTCATTTCTAAAAGATACCTACTCCTATCCAATAAACGATGATGGCCACGACCCATGCGATCACGCACTGCCAGATCACGACTGCAGCAGCCCATCTTCCGCCCATCTCTCTTTTGATGGATGCGATGGCTGCTACACATGGCGTGTATATGAGGCTGAAGGCCAGCAGCGCTGCAGCCTGCACCGTAGTCATGGCTGCTGTCACGCCGCCTCCGTAGAGGACGCCCAGCGTTGCCACGACGCTTTCTTTTGCGATGAATCCCGTGATCAGTGCCGTACAGATCTTCCAGTCGCCGAGACCAGCCGGAATGAGTATCGGCGAGATCCATCCTGCGATCACGGCCAATATGCTTTCCTGGGAATCCGTGACCATGTTCAGATGCGTATCAAAACTCTGCAGGAACCAGATCACGATGGTAGCGAGCATGATGATCGTGAAGGCTCTCTCCAGGAAGTCCTTCGCCTTATCCCAAAGAAGTCTCACGACGTTTCCTGCTCCCGGAAGCCGGTAGTTCGGCAGTTCCATCACGAACGGAACAGCTTCTCCCCTGAACAAGGTCTTCCGGTACAGCAGAGCTACAAGTATGCCGATGGCGATGCAGCCAAGATAGAGGGCTGCCATGATGAATCCGCCCTTGCCCGGGAAGAATGCATTGATGAAGAATGCATAGATCGGCAGCTTGGCAGAACAGCTCATGAACGGCGTCAGCAGTATCGTCATCCTTCTGTCGCGTTCACTCGGCAGCGTTCTCGTTGCCATAACGGCAGGAACAGTACATCCGAAGCCGATCAGCATCGGAACGATGCTTCGTCCCGAAAGTCCGATCCTTCTGAGCATCTTATCCATGAAGAAGGCTACTCTCGCTATGTAGCCGCTGTCTTCCAGAAGGGATAAGAAGAAGAACATCGTGACGATGATCGGCACGAAGCTCAGCACGCTTCCCACACCTTCGAAGATTCCTTTGATGATGAGTCCGTGTATGGCCTCATTCATATCTACTGCAGTGAGGAATGCATCCAGTTTCTCTGTAATAAAACCGATGCCGACCGCCAGGGCTTCTTGCAGCCATGCTCCGATCACATTGAATGTGAGCCAGAATACCAGGACCATGATCGCTGCGAAAGCCGGTATAGCTGTATATTTCCCTGTGAGGAAGCTGTCGATCTTCTCGCTCCTCTTATGTTCTTTTGATTCGGCAGGTTTTCTGACCGTCTCTGCGCAGACCTTTTCGATGAAGGCGAATCTCATATCCGCTATGCTGGCGCGCCGGTCAAGGCCCCGCTCTTTTTCGAGCTGGAGGATGATATGTTCCAAAAGCTCCTTCTCATTGCCGTCGAGGGCCATCTGAGCCAGGACGACATCGTCACCCTCGATGAGTTTTGAAGCCGCGAACCGGAGAGGCACCTGCGCACGCTTTGCATGGTCATCGATCAGATGCTTCACGGCATGGAGGCACCTGTGGAGGGCACCGCCGTTATCATCTTCTCCGCAGAAATCCTGTTCCACCGGCTTCTCCTGATACTTTGCCACGTGGACTGCATGCTCCACCAGCTCATGTATGCCCTGCTTCTTCGCAGCAGAGATCGGTACTACAGGCACGCCCAGAAGCTGCTCCATACCATTGATGTCGATGGAGCCACCGTTGCCTGTGAGCTCGTCCATCATGTTGAGAGCCACGACCATAGGGATGTCCATCTCCAGAAGCTGCATCGTAAGATACAGATTCCTCTCGATGTTGGTGACATCCACGATGTTGATGATGGCATTTGGTCTCTCGTTCAGCACGAACTGGCGGGAAACCAGTTCCTCACTGGAGTACGGAGACATGGAATAGATCCCCGGAAGATCTGTGATGGAAGTATCCGGGTATCCTTTGATCTGTCCGTCCTTGCGGTCAACCGTCACACCCGGGAAATTGCCCACGTGCTGGTTGGACCCCGTCAGGGCATTGAACAGCGTTGTCTTGCCGGAATTCTGGTTGCCCACAAGTGCAAACGTAAGGGTCGTACCATCCGGAAGCGGATTCTCTGCGCTCTTGTCGTGGAACTTGCCTGTTTCACCAAGTCCCGGATGGACCTTTTCTTTTCGGGTCTTGATCTCACCTGCTCTGTTTGAGCCGGAAAGTTTCTCTATCAGCTCGATCTCGATATTCGCTGCATCTGCCAGACGCAAAGTAAGTTCGTATCCATGGACACGAACTTCGATCGGGTCTCCCAGGGGTGCTTTTTTGATAAAAACAAGCTCCGCTCCCGGGATCATTCCCATATCAAGAAGATGCTGCCGCAAAGCGCCGTCCCCTCCAACGCTTCTGATGACAGCACTTTGGCCTGTCTGTAATTCATCTAGCTTCATACTCACTCACCTTAAAACTGTTTTTTTAATTCATGTATTTCGAGGAGTTGTCGTAGCTGTCCTCATAATCTTCTGTCGCCATCAGCTCCGAAAATGACACCACATAATCGCTCAGCTCATAATCCAGGGCGTCCGTGAAATCATATCGATATCTGCTGCCGCCCAGTTTCTCCATTCTCGAAGTGGTTATGGCGTCCCTGAGGCACTGCCGGAGCACCTCATCCGTGTCCTCACTCTTGAGCTCCACATCCGATTCTTCGCAGAACCAGTTCCGGAAACGGTACACCTCATCGGAAAGCTTCCTGATATCGTCTTCGTCCTCTGCATTCGTGAACATGCC
>CAMNNV010000008.1 GCA_946546075.1 uncultured Bacillota bacterium
GTGTGGCTAGCGTTCTGTCCCATTTCGATGCATGAGCAAGCAACACCACCAGCGTTAGCAGCCTTAGCAGGGCCAACAGCTGTAAGGTTGTCCATGAGGTAAACCAGAGCGTCGTTAGTTGTAGGCATGTTAGCTCCTTCGCAGTAGAACTTGCAGCCTGACTCTACGATGTTCTTAGCATCTTCCATGTGAACGTCGTTCTGCATAGCGCAAGGGATGAACAGGTCAACCTTGACATCGAAGTCTTTGCATACGCCCCAAGGCTTCTTACCAGGAACGAATGTAGCGCCTGGGAACTTCTCAGCGTAAGGTGCGCAGATGTTCTTACCGGAGGATCTCAGCTCGAGCAGGTAAGCAACCTTCTCATCAGTTGAGATACCGTCTGGATCGTAAACGTATCCGTCCGGACCTGAAATAGTTACGCACTTAGCACCCAGCTGCTGCAGCTTCCAAGCGGAACCCCATGCAACGTTACCGAATCCTGAGATAGCAACTACCTTATCCTTCATCTCTTCGCCGTTAGCCTTCAGCATTTCTTCAGCATACCATACGATACCGAATCCAGTTGCTTCAGCTCTTCCGAGGAGTCCACCATAAGGGATGCCTTTACCAGTGAGAACGCCTTCATATCTGTCAACGATTCTCTTGTACTGTCCGAACAGGTATCCGATCTCTCTTCCGCCAACACCGAGGTCACCAGCAGGAACGTCAGTGTTAGGTCCGATGTGTCTGTACAGCTCAGTCATGAATGCCTGGCAGAATCTCATTACTTCTGCATCTGACTTGCCGTTAGGATCGAAGTCTGAACCACCCTTGCCGCCGCCGATAGGCAGGCCAGTAAGGCTGTTCTTGAAGATCTGTTCGAATCCAAGGAATTTGATGATTCCAGGGTATACGTTCGGTGCGAATCTCAGACCACCTTTGTAAGGTCCGATTGCGCTGTTGAACTGATATCTGTAACCTTTGTTAACATTAACTTTTCCTTCGTCATCGACCCATACTACTCTGAAAGTAACGCCTCTTTCTGGCTCTACGAGTCTTTCCAGAAGAGCAACTTCTTCGTATTCAGGATGCTGCTCAACTACAGGCTTAAGAGAAGTAAGAACTTCTTCTACAGTCTGATGAAATTCAACTTCACCAGGGTTCTTTTCTTTGCAGAGTTCGATGACTCTTTCAACATAATCTGCCATAATTTTTCACCTCTTCAATAAAAATTATTAACACGATATTAATTGGTGCCATTGGTTCAATAATAACACTTGACTATAGGAGCGTCAATGAATAGCCAGAAATTGCAAATTTTCAGTTAATTAAAGTTTTGTATAAGCATCTGCCTTTGATTTATCTACGTTTTATGGTATACTGTCATAGTGCGTTAAGTGCACTGTTTTTGGTTGAGTTTAAGCAGTAAGAGGAGGTGAGCAGTTATGATAGAATCCATGGAAATGGACGAAAGAATCCAGCAGTTTGAGGAAGATACTGAGCACATCATTGAACTGCTCGACAACAGGTCATACTTCAAAGCGAAAGAAGAATTACTGAAGTATAACGAAGTAGATATCGGTGAGATCCTCGAAGAAGTCCTCGAACAGCTCGGCATAGAGAAAACGATCATCATCTTCCGGATGCTCCCGAAGGATGTATCGGTAGAAGTCTTCTCATATCTTCCTAGTGATGACCAGCTGGCCATCATCGACGGCATAACAGACCGAGAAACTTCCTACCTGATCAACGAGTTGGACTTCGACGACATGATCGACGTCCTGGAAGAACTCCCTGCGAATATAGTAGATAAGATCCTTGAGAAAACGCCGAAGGAAGAACGTAAACTGATCAATACCTTCCTGAATTACCCTGAGACATCGGCAGGAAGTCTTATGACGCCGGATTATATCGCTCTCAAATCAGGGATGAATTGCCGGGAAGCACTGGCTCATATCAAGAAGGTGGGTATGGATACGGAGACGATCTATACCTGTTATGTCAAGGGGAGCACCAGAGAACTCGAAGGTATCGTTTCCCTGCGAGCGCTGATCATATCTGACGAAGAAACTCCGATCACGGAGATCATGAATGATGAATACGTATATGTGAATGTCTATGATGACCAGGAAGAAGTCGCTGAGATGTTCAAAAAATACGGATTTCTTGCCATCCCGGTAGTCGATAAGGAGCATAAACTCGTCGGTATCATCACGGTAGACGACATCATGGACGTCATCGAAGAGGAGGCGACAGAAGATATCGAGAGAATGGCGGGCGTCATGGACGATTCCGATACGGAGTATCTCGACATGGGCGTGTTCCGGCACGTCAGGAACCGACTGCCGTGGCTGCTTTTCATGACGGTTACTCTCATGATCACGGGTTTCATTCTCACAAAGTTTGAACTCGTACTCTCTCAGGTGATCGTGCTCGTCTCATACCTTCCGCTCCTGATGGGTACAGGAGGAAACGTAGGAACTCAGGCAGCCTCCCTCGTGATTCGAGGCATGTCCATCGGTGAGATCGACATGAAGGATGTGCTGAGAGTCCTTTGGAAAGAGTTCCGGATCAGTATCGTGCTGGGAGTCACACTGAGCCTTTTCAACTTCGCGAAGATCCTGATCATCGATGGGGAGAGCATCCTGATCGCGCTCACGGTGGCGATTTCGATGATAACGATCGTTGCATTTGGTAAGCTTCTGGGGAGCATGCTCCCGATGGGAGCGAAGAGGATAGGTATCGACCCTGCACTGATGGCGACGCCGATGATACAGTCCATATCGGATATGGTATCCTCCACGCTTTACATGCTGATCGCAGCAGTAGTACTGGGGATAACGCTCTGATTACAAAGCTTTTATGGGCCTTTTGACAGGCCCTTTTTTCTTGCCAGATGCTTCAATGGATTAAAGTTTTTTATAAAGATTTCAAATTAGTCCTTGTGTTTACAAAACTTTTACTATAAAGTATTTTTTGTGTAACTTTAAGGAAAGTAAGCATGTTTTGTTATGTTGTTTTATTATTTAGAAAGAGGTGAATTACTTGTCTCATGAAGCAATAATATCCGTGATGATATTCGTAGCAGTAATGGTAGTCATTATCACGGAGAAGGTACACCGTGCTGTCTGTGCAGTAGGCGGTGCAGTTTTACTTCTGATTCTCGGTATACTGGATATCCCGGAGGGCGTGGGTTATATCGATGCCAATACCATCGGACTGCTCGTTGGTATGATGCTCTTCGTAGGTGTTGTCAAGAATTCCGGAATGTTCGAGTATCTGGCTGTGAAATCAGCAAAGGTAGCGAAAGGCGATCCATGGAAGATGATGGTCCTGTTCATGATCATCACAGCTGTATTCTCAGCACTCCTTGACAACGTTACGACCGTTCTTCTCGTAGGTCCGATGATGCTGGCGATCTGTAAGGAGATGGATCTTGATCCGGTTCCTTACATCATGACAGCCATCATGGCTTCGAATGTGGGTGGTACCGGTACTCTGATCGGTGACCCTCCAAACATCATGATAGGAAGTGCCACAGGTCTTACGTTCGGAGACTTCCTGCTGAATGATGGTATTATCATTGTCATTGTTATGGTGGCAACAGTATACTTCTTCAAGTTCATATACGGCAAAAAACTCAGCGCTACTCCTGAAGCTATGGAACGTGTAATGCACATGGATGAGAAGCTGATGATCAAGGACGCAGTCCTTCTCAAGAAGGCAGTTGTCATGATCCTCCTCATCGTTGCAGGATTCGCGCTTCACGGAGTGCTCCATCTCGAGTCATCCATGATCGCTCTTGCAGGAGCGACGATCATGCTGATCATTGGTAAACAGGATGTAGAGAAGGTCGTGCTGGATGTTGAATGGCCGACGATCATATTCTTCACAGCTCTGTTCATCTGTGTAGGCGGTATGGAACATACAGGCGTTATCGATGCTATGGCTGATTTCATCATGAAGTTCACAGACGGTAAACCTGTCATGACTATGATGATCATTCTTTGGGTATCTGCGATACTCTCATCAACGCTGGACAATATCCCGTTCGTTGCTACGATGATACCGCTCATACAGGCAATGGGTGAGAGCGGTATGGACACGATGCCACTTTGGTGGGCACTTTCCCTGGGCGCATGTCTCGGAGGAAACGGAACGCTCATCGGCGCATCCGCAAACGTAGTTCTTACAGGTATCAGTGCGAAGAACGGACATCCGATCACATACATAGAATTCCTGAAGATCGGATTCCCGACGATGATCCTTTCACTCATCATATGTACGGTTTATATGCTCATAAGATATGCATAAATAACACAATAGAATCGACAGATGGAGGCTGCCAACGGCAGCCTCTTTTTTACCTAAAAGTAACATTAAAAATGAAAAAAAGTGTTGTTTCCTTCCTATATATATTATATATTAGTAAATGTTCGTTTCAGAACACAAAAAAGAAGGGTGTATATCACCATATAGTCAATTATAGTTTGGTCAGTTTTAGTTAAAGAGGTGATGCAAATTGTCACATGAAGCCGTTATTTCTGTTCTGATCTTTGTCGCAGTAATGACTGTGATAATCACGGAGAAGGTACACCGTGCAGTATGTGCGGTGGGAGGCGCAGTTCTTCTTCTCATCCTGGGTATCCTGGACATACCGGAAGGGGTTGGATACATCGATGCCAATACCATTGGTCTTCTTGTCGGAATGATGCTGTTCGTCGGAGTAGCGAAGAACTCCGGGATGTTCGAGTATCTGGCTGTCAAATCCGCCAAGATCGCTAAGGGAGATCCCTGGAAAATGATGATCCTTTTCATGATCATCACTGCTGTGTTCTCAGCACTGCTCGATAATGTAACGACCGTTCTTCTCGTAGGCCCAATGATGCTGGCGATCTGCAAAGAGATGGATCTTGACCCGGTACCGTATATCATGTCTGCGATCATGGCATCGAACATCGGTGGTACTGGTACACTTATCGGTGACCCTCCTAATATCATGATCGGCAGTGCTGCGAAACTCACCTTTGGTGATTTCATCATGAATGACGGTGTGATCATCGTGATCGTAATGATTGTGACAATCATCTTCTATAAATTCGTTTACGGCAGGAACCTTTCGGCTACACCGGAAGCAATGGAAAGCGTAATGCACATGAACGAGAAGGAAATGATCAAAGATCCGGTCCTTCTCAAAAAAGTAGTCGTAATGATCGTTCTCATCGTAGCAGGATTCGCACTTCACGGGGTATTGGGATTGGAGTCATCCATGATTGCTCTTGCCGGTGCAACGATCATGCTGATCATTGGTAAGCAGGATGTAGAGAAAGTCGTTATGGACGTAGAATGGCCGACGATCATCTTCTTTACAGCTCTGTTCATCGTTGTAGGAGGAATGGAGCATACTGGAGTTATCGATATCATGGCAGATGGTATCATGGCATTCACACACGGCAAACCTGTGATGACCATGATGATCATCCTCTGGGTATCCGCGATCCTGTCATCCACACTGGACAACATCCCGTTCGTGGCAACGATGATCCCGCTGATCCAGGCTATGGGAGCAGATGGAATGGACATCATGCCGCTTTGGTGGGCACTCTCACTGGGAGCTTGCCTCGGAGGCAATGGTACGCTGATCGGAGCATCCGCAAACGTCGTGCTCACCGGAATCAGTGCCAAGAACGGACATCCTATCACATACATCCAGTTCCTGAAGGTCGGATTCCCGACAATGATACTTACGCTTATCGTCTGCACCGTATACATGCTTATACGCTATGCCTAAGTGACCTTATAGCAGGGAGGCTGCATGATGCAGCCTCTTTTGCTTTTTGAATAAAGATGTTGTTGCCCGTCAGGCGCATGTTATCGTATACTTTTTTAGGGAGGTCGGACATATGGCAGTTTCAGGATATATAGGACCTGAGTACGTCAGGAATTACATTACACCGCGAAAGAGCGATGCACACAAAGGGGACCACGGGCGGATCCTGATCGTTGCGGGATCTCACGGTATGGCAGGTGCTGCTGTTCTGTGTGCAAAGGCTGCGCTGAGGACGGGAGCAGGTCTCGTGACTCTCGCAGTACCCGAGGAACTTTTTTGCATCCTTCAAACCTCGGTCCCGGAGGCGATGTGCATAGACAGGAAACGTCTTTTGGCAGCGGACAGCTACGACTATCTACAGCGCTTCGACGCGATAGCCATAGGCCCGGGTCTGGGCGTCAGCTACGACAATTTTGAGTTGATCGCGAAGATCATAGAGGACTCGGAGTGCCAGATCGTCATAGACGCAGATGGCATCAACACCCTTTGCGAGTACGATAAGGGCTTCGGACTTGTAAAGGCAAATGGCGAGCGCATCGTGATGACACCGCATCCAGGAGAAGCAAGGCGCATTCTTTCCTGCGCCGGATACAGCGGAGTAAGGGACCTCGGCAGAGAACTGGCGGTAAGAAAGATGGCCGACTTTACGAAGGCTACGGTGCTGCTCAAGGGGCAGGGCACTTTGGTAACGCGCCCCGATGATGAGATATCCTGCAACACGACGGGCAATCCCGGTATGGCAACAGGAGGAAGCGGAGATGTACTCACCGGTGTGATCGCTGCGCTTCTGGCTCTTGGCTGGAACACAGGCGTTTCTGCCCGGACGGGAGCATACGTTCATGGGGCAGCTGGTGATCTTGCTGCAGAGGAGATCGGTCAGTGGGGGATGACTGCGATGGATATTGCTGAACATCTGCCTGCTGTGTTAAAATATATAACCGGTATTTAGACCACAGGGAGGATAAAATGCAAACATTAGAATTACAGAAGACGGCTGCACAGGTCAGGATACAGATCATTAAGTCGCTCAACAAAGCAGGTTCGGGACATCCCGGCGGATCGCTTTCGATGGCAGATGTGGTGACTGTACTCTATTTCGATGAGATGAACATCGACCCTGCAGACCCTAAGATGGAGGGAAGGGACAAGCTCATTCTTTCAAAAGGACATGCAGGTCCGGTCCAGTACGCAGCACTGGCTTTGAGAGGATATTTCCCGAAGGAAGATCTTCAGACTCTGAGAAAGCTGGGATCAAAATTACAGGGACATCCTGACATGAAGAAGGTGCCCGGCATCGAGATGTCCACTGGTTCATTGGGACAGGGATTCGCAGCAGCAAATGGTTTTGCTCTTGCAAATAAGCTCAATGATGATCCCGGAAGGATCTACGTGGTCCTGGGAGACGGCGAACTGCAGGAAGGTATCGTCTGGGAAGCAGCAATGGCTGCAGGTCATTATAAGCTGGACAACATGGTAGCTATCGTCGACCACAACGGTCTGCAGATAGATGGTAGAAATGATGATGTCATGAAAGTGACACCGATCGAAGATAAATTCGCAGCTTTTGGATGGAACGTGCTCACGATTGACGGCCACGACATCGATCAGATCAAGGATGCTTTCTCGAAGGCGAGAGAGTGCAAGGGTATGCCGACTGTCATCGTGGCAGAGACGGTCAAGGGCAAGGGCGTTTCCTTCATGGAAGGTCAGGCCGGATGGCACGGCAAGGCGCCTGATGACGAACAGACTGCACAGGCAATCGAAGAACTGGGAGGTGAAGCATAATGGCAGATAAGATCGCAACAAGACAGGCTTACGGTGAAGTCCTGGTGGAGCTTGGAGCAGATCATCCTGAATTAGTCGTAATGGATGCCGACCTTTCAGGTTCAACAAAAACGGGAATGTTCGCGAAGGCATATCCTGACAGGTTCTTTAACATGGGAATTGCAGAGCAGGGCATGTACGCTACGGCTGCAGGTCTGGCTCTTTCGGGCAAGACAGTATGCGCCAGTACGTTCGCTATGTTCGCTGCTGGAAGAGCATATGAGATCATCAGAAACTCCATCGGATACAACAAGGCAAACGTCAAGATCTGCGCTACTCACGCAGGTATCACAGTAGGTGAAGACGGAGCAAGCCATCAGACCTTTGAAGATATCGCTCTCATGAGAGAGATCCCGGGTATGACGGTTCTCAATCCTTCCGATGCTGTATCGGCTAAGAAACTCATAAGACTTGCCGTTGATTTTGACGGACCTTGCTACATCAGACTCGGCAGAGCATCCGTGCCTGTATTCTACGGGGAAGATGCACAGCTTGAGATCGGCAAGGGCAACCTGCTTCGTGAGGGTAAGGATATGACGATCATTGCAACAGGCATCATGATCAGCGAAGCTATGGAAGCTGCAGAAGCTCTCGCAGCGGATGGTATCGATGCAAGAGTGATCGACATCCACACCATCAAGCCGATCGATGAGGAGATCATCATCAAGGCTGCGCAGGAGACAGGCGCTATCGTAACCGCAGAAGAACACTCCGTCCTCGGAGGACTGGGAAGTGCCGTTTCGGAAGTCGTCGTCAAGAACTGCCCTGTGAAGATGGCATTCGTAGGTCAGGACGATGTATTCGGAGAATCCGGCAAACCGGATGAACTTAAGGCAAAATACGGCATGGATAAAGACGCTATTATCAAAGCGGTCAAAGGCCTGCTTTAGAGCATGATATGAATAGAGGCTGCCAGCATGAAATGGCGGCCTCTTTTATATTGGAATTACAACATTTATGTATAGTAGTTGAAAAACTCAACAATATGTAGTATGATAAATGCGGTATTCTATGATTTAAGAGGTTTTTCAGATCAATGATCGAATTTAGAAATGTAACAAAGAAATATAAATCGAATGTTGCCCTTGAGAATGTCAGTGTCAAGATCAATAAGGGCGATTTCGTTTTCCTCGTAGGCCCCAGCGGTGCAGGTAAGTCCACGTTTATCAAACTGGTACTTAAAGAAATAGATGCAACAGCTGGGACTATTATTGTAAGAGGCAAGAACATAACGAAGATGTCTGCGAGACAGATCCCTAAGCACAGAAGAGGCATAGGTATGGTCTTCCAGGACTTCAGGCTCCTGCCGAAGAAAACGGTATATGAGAATGTGGCTTTCGCTATGGAAGTCGTGCATCAGCCGAAGCGGACCATAAATAAAAATGTCCCGCAGGTTCTCAGCATGGTGGGTATCGCAGATAAAGCGAAGAAGTATCCTGACGAGCTGTCTGCCGGTGAACAGCAGAGAGTCGCCATCGCCCGTGCGATCATCAACAGACCTAGGCTTCTGATCGCCGACGAGCCGACAGGAAACCTTGACCCTGATACGGCCTGGGAGATCATGCAGCTGCTGGATGAGATCAACGCCAGGGGCACGACGATCCTGATGGTTACCCACGCGAAGGATATCGTTGATAAGATGGGTAAACGAGTCATTGCCATCGAAAACGGCAGGATCGTTCGTGATGAGTTCGGCATGTACGGATTCGAGGAAGCACTTTCGGAACTCGATGCTGACGTGGATACGATCCAGCACAAGAGAACGTTCCGTACGAGATTCAAGAGAGGAGGTCGTGGCTGATGGGAAGATTCTTTTATACCCTGAAGCAGGCGGTCCTTCAGGTGTTGCGAAACAGGAACATGGCACTCGCATCTATTTTTGCGATCACGGCGATGCTCCTGATCCTGAGTATATTCCTGATACTCGTGATCAATATCAATAATGCGGCGAAGGGCATCCAGGGCAACTACGATTCCATCGAGGTGTTCATGCTTGATGATGCTCCAAAGGATGCTGCCCAGTTCATCATCGACGATATCAAGACCATGGACGGTGTTGAGGATGCGTACTATAAGACGAAAGACCAGGCGATGAGCGAATTCAAGGTGCGCTGGGGAGACAACGCGTACCTTTTGGACAGCCTCGAGAAGAACCCGCTGCCGAATGCTGTAGTGGTGAATATAGCCGATCTTGAGAAAGCAGACGGCATAGCAGAGAAATGTGCAACGTACAAGGGCGTTGAGGATATCCAGTATTACAAGGATACGGTCGACAAACTCCTCAAGGCTACGAAGTTCATCCAGAACACGGCTATGGTACTCATCCTGTTCCTGATCATCGTATCCATCGTCGTTGTGTCAAATACCATCAAGCTCACGGTCTTCAACAGGGCGAACGAGATCAATATCATGAAGTATGTAGGCGCGACGAACTGGTTCATCAGAGGACCGTTCCTGGTGGAGGGTATGATCATCGGCATCATAAGTGCTACAATATCGGTAGGCATCTCCGCTTTCCTGTATTCAAAGATCGTGGATGCTCTCGGAGAGCAGGTGTTCACGGTCCTGAACATGCCTATGGTACCTCTTGACTTCCTCGTTTATAACTTCGTATGGATCTTCCTGGCGCTCGGTATCAGCATCGGAGCATGCGGAAGTATGATCTCCATGAGAAGGTTCCTGGAAGCGTAGGTAAGGAGGTAGTCAGATGAGCAAAAGGATAACGGCTGTCATAATGGCATTTATGATGACTTTCTCCCTTTTGATGTCAGCACCGGCTTACGCAGCGAATCCATCGGAATCCCTGAAGGAACTCAACAAAGACATCAAACAGAAACAGTCTGAGATCCAGGCCCAGAAGAATGAGTCCAAGGATCTTCAGAAGCAGATCGATTCTCTCGAGAAGAAGATCGACGATACGAAAGCCAGCATCGGCAAACTGGATAATGCCATCGCGGCGGCACAGAATGACCTGGCTACGCTTACAGCAGAGCTGAAAGAAGCGGAGAAGAAGGTCAAAGAACAGAACGAAAACCTGAATGCAAGACTCAGGATCATGTATAAGAATGGCTCTATCGGATTCCTGGATGTTCTGCTGCAGTCGGGAGATTTCACGGAATTTCTCGATAATCTCGCACTCGTCCAGAAAGTCTTCAAAAACGATGAGGAAGTGCTCAAAGATCTTCGGAAGACCCACGATACGATAGCGGCAAAAAAGAAAGAGATCGAGCAGCTGAATGCGGAGCTCGAACAGTCAAGGGAACTTGCTAAACAGACGAAGAAAGATCTTGACTCCCAGCAGGCGGATCTGGATGACAAGAAGGATGCGGTAGACAGTGATATCGCCCAGTCACAGGAAGATCTCGACAAGATGGAAGCCGAAGCGGAAGCTCTGAACGAGCAGATCAGGCAGGCGGCTCTGGCCAACTCAAAAAAGGACGGCGGCAAGAAGTACTATACCGGAGGTCAGATGTGCTGGCCGGCGCCATCCTATACGAGGATCTCCTGCTATTTCGGATGGAGGACACATCCGATCACAGGACGGAAGAATTATCACGGCGGTACAGATCTGGCAGCACCGGGAGGATCTCCTATCCTTGCGGCTGAGTCAGGTACTGTCATCATCGCAGCACACCACTGGAGCTATGGTAATTATATTGTAATCGATCACGGCGGCGGACTCGCCACCCTTTATGCTCACAGCAGTAAGCTTCTGGTGAGCAAGGGAGCCAAAGTCAAGAGGGGACAGAAGATCGCTCTTGTAGGAACTACAGGAAGCTCTACAGGTAACCACCTGCATTTTGAAGTGAGAAAAAATGGTGTTAGAGTAAACGGACTGCCGTATATACAGTAAGTTATGAACAGAAATCCGGAAGAAATAATCGAAGAACTGCTTGAGAAGAGGGGCATCACCGATGAGCAGGTGCCAGAGTTCCTCTCAGACAGGCCCAAAACAGCACATGATCCATTCCTGCTGCCTGATATGCAAGCAGGAGTGGATTTGATTTTATCCGAAATCGACAAAGGAACGAAAATCTGCATCTACGGAGATTACGATGCAGACGGCGTGACATCCGTGTGCATCCTCTATACATTTCTGAAGAACCTGACGGATGATCTGACGTATTACATACCATCCCGATTCACAGACGGATACGGCCTCAATAACGACGCCCTCAGAAGAATCAAAGAGGAGGGGGCCGGCCTCGTCATCACGGTGGACTGCGGAAGTGTGTCTTACCGGGAAGTCGAATATGCCAAATCCATAGGACTCAAGGTGATCGTTACCGACCATCATACCGTCGGAGACGTGAGAGCCGACAGCATCCTGATCAATCCAAAAAGAAGTGACAGTGAATATCCATTCCGGGAACTGGCAGGATGCGGCGTGGCATTCAAACTCGCCCAGGCTTTGAAAGATACGGCTGGACTTCCGAAGAAGGTGCTCAATGACTGTCTCGACTTCGTGGCCATAGGCACAGTTGCAGATATCGTCCCACTCAAAGATGAGAACAGGACCATGGTCAAGTATGGTCTGGATATGATAAACCGCGGGACGAGGATGTCCATCCGAAAACTCGTAGAGGGGATATCGCTCCAGCATGTCTACTCCGAGAATATTTCATTTGGCATCGGCCCGCATATCAATGCAGCAGGAAGGATGGCCAATGCTGACGAAGCGGTCAAGCTGTTTCTTGCAGAGGACGAGCAGACTGCAGTCAAACAGACGGAAGCGCTGAAAGAAGTCAACGGGAGACGCAAGAAACTCCAGGAAGACGCCTTTGGCGACTGCATCGAAGATATCGGGACCGATGATGACTTCATATGCCTTTATAAGAAAGACATGCATGAAGGGATCAGCGGCATCGTGGCAGGTAAGCTCAAGGAGGAATTCTACAGACCTTGTGTCATCCTGACATCTACAGACGACGGCAGGATAAAGGGTACGGGAAGGAGCATCGAATCCATCGATCTTCATGATTTCCTGAAGGAGTTCGGCGATCTTTTCCTGACATTCGGCGGCCATAAGGGAGCATGTGGTTTCACCCTCGAAAGCGGGAACATGGAGGACCTCATAGCAGGGATAAAAGACAAGGCTTCCAGGATGAGGGCGGAGGATCCGGAACTCTTCTCAAGAAAAGAAGATTACGATATCCTGGTGGATCCCGGCGAGCTGACGCTGGAGCTGTACAGCCAGATCAAACGAATGGAACCTTTCGGAGAAGGCAACAGAAGACCGATCCTGAAACTGGAGAATGTGACCATCAGCAACATACGATACATGGGAAGCGAATCCCAGCACGTCAAATTCCTGGCCGCAGGTGAGCATGGCAGCGTAGAGTGCATCCTGTTCAAGAAAGCGGCGGAGTACGAAGACCTCCTGAAGGAAGGAGCATCCGCAGACGTACTCGGGTTCATCGATGTCAACTCCTGGAGAGGAAATGATAAGGTTCAGTTTAAAGTGGGAGAGATTATAAGATCATGATAAAAAAGCAGAAAGTCATAATGATTTCCATCGCTGCATTTTTTGCCGGTCTGCTGGTGTGCGCGGCAATCACGGCAGCAGTACTGTTCGGAGTGGGCAACTACACCCTTGCGGACAAAGACCGATACAGGGATATGGCATCCTTCTATGAAGAATATATCGACCTTGCAGCAGTGGACGAAGCGGTAGACACGTACTACTACAAAGACACGTCGGATATCGACAAACAGGACGCCGCATGCAAAGGCGTCGTGGAGTCTTTGGAAGACCCGTATTCCGCCTTTATGACGAAGGAAGAATTCGAGAATTTCGAAGCGACCACGACAGGAGAGTATTCGGGTGTCGGCATCGTTTTCAGCAAAGACGATGAAGGTCATTTCGTCGTGCTGAATGTATATAAGAATTCGCCGGCTGCCAAGGCAGGCGTCAAAGCAGGGGATCTGATCCTCAAAGTAGACGGCAAGAAATATACGAATCAGGATATCCTCGCCACAAAGATCCGAGGCAAGAAGGGTACGAAAGTCACGATCGATTACGAGCAGGATGGCACGAAGAAACAGGCCGTGATGGTCAGAGATGATATCGTGATCGAATCCGTATCATCAAAGGTCCTTGAAGATGGCATAGGATATATAGCGATCAGCGAATTTTTGGCCAATACTTCCGATGACTTCAAGAAAGCTCTTGACGGACTCCAGGAGAAAAAGTGCAGCAAGATCGTTCTGGATCTGAGAAATAACGGTGGGGGACTTGTGGATGAAGCAACATCCATCGCAGACGAGTTCATAGACTCCGGAAATCTTACCAGCACGCAGGACAGAAGCGGCCAGACGAAGGAGTACAAGGCAACTGCCGGAAAGAGGAATGTCGAGCTCGTCGTCTTAGTCAATAAGGACTCAGCAAGTTCCTCAGAGATACTTGGCGGAGCACTTCAGGATAACGGGTATAAGCTCGTTGGAGAAAAGACTTTCGGAAAAGGGATCATACAGTCCACAATGACGCTGAATGACGGTTCAGCCATAAAGCTCACTGTGGCCAGATACCTGACTCCGGCAGGCCACGAGGTGCATGAGAAAGGACTTACTCCGGATGTCAAAGTCAAGAGTTCCTCAAAGGGTGATCCACAGCTGGATAAGGCTCTGGAACTGTTGAAATAATCACGTGACTATTGAAACTCTCCCTGAATAAATGCTATAATCAAGTAGCATGGTAAAGCAAAGGGGAGGCAATTATGAGTTACGAATCGAAATTTAAAAGGGACGACGTGGACGAACTGTTCAAAGCGATACTTTCCCTTGAGACGGAAGAAGAATGCTACAGATTTTTTGAGGACATATGCACGGTCAACGAGATACGTGCTATTGCCCAGAGACTGCATGTTGCTGAACTTCTCGCAGAGAAACGGACGTATTCAGACATAGAAGCACTTACGATGGCTTCCACCGCCACCATTAGCAGGATCAATAAGTGCCTGATGTATGGAGCAGATGGATACAAGCTTGTTCTCGAGCGAATCATGAAGGAGTAATAGAGCGCAGGTCTTAGGGCCTGCGTTTTTACTTTCAGGAATACCGGGCTGAGAAATGAAATTATTTATTTATGATGACTACAAGAATATATACCCGGAATTATCAGGGCATGCTCTGACAGATGCACTGATACTGCGAGCCGTCAAGGAGTACGGTATCAGTGTGTCTTCTCTGAAGGTGATAAGAGACCACAGAGGCAAGCCCTTTATTGTGCCTCACAGTGAAGTGAAAGTAAATGTTTCCGTAAGTCACTGCGGGAGCACTTTTGCTGCGATCGTTTCCGAGGCGAATTGCGGCATCGATATACAGGAGGCGAGAAACACAGATGTGTTAAAGATCGCCGGAAGGTTTTTCTCGGAGGAGGAATACCGACTCGTGGAGAAAGAAGGTTCGGATAGGTTCTTCAGACTCTGGACTCGAAAAGAAGCCTACGCGAAATACACCGGCGGAGGCCTGGGACAGGTCATGAAAAAAATATCCGTCATAGACAGGGAGGATGTGACGTTCACAGAATCGATCCTGCCAAACGGCATGTACTGCTGCATATGCACAAAGGAGGAGCCGGAATGGATGCAGTAGAAAGAGGCGCTTCGTATCTGGCGGTCAAACCCCGGACGGAAGCCCAGGTTTATGAATACCTGATCGGGAAGGGCTACGAAGAAGCGGAAGTAAGAGAGGCCGTAGACAGCCTCAAAGAGTACCACTACATTGACGATGAAGAGTTCGCGCGTATGTACATCCGGTACGCCCAGGACAGAGGACGAGGCCTCGAGAGGATCAAGAGAGAATTATCATCAAAAGGCGTCGGCAGGGATACCATAGAGGACGTGATCTACCAGCTGCAGCAGGAGGATGCACTTCCGGATGAGATGGAGATGGCTCTGGCCGTAGCCGCGGACATTTTGGGAGATATCGATGTATCGACCCTTGACTACAGAGAAAAAACGAAACTTCGGGGAAGAGTGAGCCGGAGGCTGGCTTCAAGAGGTTTCAAAACGGATATCATATACGATGTATTGAGTAAAACAATCTGATTTTAAAGGAGTAAATGATGGCAGCAAACAGCACAAACAAAGAAATCATAAAGATGGTCAATGATTTCTATCTGAATGTTATCGACGATTTCAAGGAGGCAGAAGGAATCATCATCAACGAGAGTAAGTTCAAGAGCATATTCAAGCACAAGGATCATGACAGGAACATCAGAAAGCTCAGATCCTGCAAGAAAAAATGCATAGCGATATCGACGAAAGAACTGGAATCGGCTGCATCCAGCAAGATCGAGAAGACGCTGCTCAATGACTTCGAGAGAACAAGATACGCCTTTGTGACTCTTTGCGATGCACATATCCAGCTCCAGCAGAGTCTGAAGGACAAATCAGAAGGTGCTAAGGTCAAGTACTCCGAGTACAAAGAAATCTACAACAGGATGCAGAAGTGCCGTCAGGATCTGAACAGGCAGCTGCATGAACTGGATATCGATTACACCGATTACACTTACGACGATGGCGAGGAGTTCTCCTATGAATTCCTGTCTTATGAGGATATCAACAAATGAGTGAGTCTCTGGTTATACTTTGTGCGGCGGTACCGGCCTGCGTCATGATCATACTCACGATCATCCTTCTGCTCAAATTGTCCCAGTCGCAGCAGAGAGATCTGGAGAAGACCCAGAGAGAACTGCGATATGAGATGGACAGGTCCAGGCAGGAAACGGTGAGCGCTGTGAACAGCAGCATCCAGAATTTCTCCCAGGCCATCGCGCAGAACCAGAAGGACTCGGCCATCATACAGGGACGAAGACTTGCAGAGATGAACCGGCAGATCACCGACAGCCTGGAGCAGGTCAACAGAGGTCTTGGTCAGATGCAGAACCTGGCAAGGGACGTGGGTGACCTGCAGAAACTTCTGAACAACGTGAAGACGAGGGGTATGATCGGAGAGGTCCAGCTCGGTGCGATCCTGGAACAGATCCTTGCACCCGAGCAGTATGATGAGAACGTTGCTGTAACAGGGACGAGAGAACGGGTAGAATTCGCAGTGAAGTTTCCGGGAGAGGGAAGCGATATGGTCTATCTGCCGATCGATTCCAAGTTCCCTCTCGATGCCTACAGCAAACTCCAGGATGCTTATGAAAGAGGAGACCGCAAGCAGATAAGAGCCGCCTATGACAATATGAAAAACGCTGTGCTGAAGGCAGCGAAAGATATCAGCACGAAATACATCATGCCTCCGTATACGACGGAATTCGCGATCATGTTCCTGCCTTTTGAGGGTCTGTATGCGGAAGTGCTGAGGATGGATCTTGTGGAGAGACTCCAGAGCGAGTATAAGGTCACGGTGGCAGGTCCTGCGACCATGGCTGCCATGCTCAACAGTTTCCAGATGGGATTCCGGTCTCTGGCATTGCAGAGGCAGTCGGGAAAGGTCTGGGATACCCTTTCAAAAGCGAGGACGGAGTTCGGCAAATTCGCAGATGTGCTGGGAAAGACGCAGGAAAGACTGGACCAGGCCCAGGCGGAACTTGAGAAACTGGTGGGCCAGAGGACGAGAAGTATACAGAGAGCCCTTGAGAATGTGGATTCTTTGCGAGAAGGATCTGCAGATGAGGAACAACAATGAGTTTATACGCGATAGGTGATCTTCACCTTGCAACATCAGCTGATGTAGATAAGCCCATGGACGGTTTTGGTCCGCTCTGGGCTGATCATACGAACAGACTGCAGAGAAACTGGATAGATACCGTGGGCCCGGAGGACACTGTGATCGTTCCCGGGGACATATCATGGGGCCTCAAATACGAGGAGGCGCTTCCTGATCTGGAACTGATCGACAGTCTGCCGGGCAGCAAAATATTCATCAAAGGAAACCATGACCTGTGGTGGACGGGGATCACGAAACTCAACCGATCCTTTGACACCATTACATTCCTTCAGAACGACTGCATCTTTTGCGAGGGGATGTATATTTGCGGAAGCAGGGGATGGATCACTCCGGATAATGAAGATTTCACGGTAGCAGATGAGAAGGTCTATAACAGGGAGCTTCTTCGCATGAAGATGTCTCTCGATCAGGCGGCGGCCAGACAGAAGGATGTGCCGGCACCGATCCTGGGCGTGATGCATTTCCCGCCCGTTTCCAAAAAAACGGCGTTTTCAGGCTTCCAGCAGCTGTTTATGGATTATGGGGTCAAAAAGGTGATTTACGGCCATGTACACGGAGAAGAGGGCTTCAGAAAGGCTATCCAGGGTACATACCACGGCACAGAGTATCATCTTGTATCCCTTGACAACTTAAGATGCGTACCATTTCGCATAAAATGATGAGAAGGAGGGGGTCATTATCAACACACTTGACATCATAACGAAAAAGAGAAACGGAAGTGTTCTG
>CAMNNV010000009.1 GCA_946546075.1 uncultured Bacillota bacterium
TTTATTTCTTATCTTTCGCGATCATGGTCGCAAGATATCCGGCGCCAAATCCATTGTCGATGTTCACGACGCCGACGCCGTTGGCGCAGCTGTTGAGCATGCTCAGAAGCGCTGAGATCCCTCCCAGATTCGCTCCGTATCCGACACTTGTCGGGACTGCCACTACCGGCGCATCCACGAGGCCTCCCAGGACGCTTGCCAGGGCTCCTTCCATGCCGGCCACTGCCACTACCGCATCCGCTTCCCGTATGACATCGAGCCTCGCGATCAGCCTGTGGATCCCTGCGACGCCCACGTCGTAGACTCTGTCCACCCGGCTTCCCAGGATCTCCGATGTCACCGCCGCTTCCTCTGCTACAGGGATATCGGACGTACCGGCCGTGACCACAGCCACCCTGCCTTTATCCTGCCGCTCTTCCTGCATCAGGGCGATGATGCGCGCCTGCTCGTGATACACTGCCTCCGGGATCTCCCGTGACACCTTTGCAAAAGTGTCTGCGGAGCATCTCGTTGCCATGACGTTTCCGCCGTCTGCCGCCAGCTTCTTCATGATGGAAATGATCTGGTCAGCTGATTTCGTCGCCCCGAAGATGACCTCCGGGAATCCCGTGCGAAGGGCTCTGTGGTGATCCACCTTGGCGTAGCCCAGATCCTCGAAAGGCATGGTCTTGAGCCTCTCCGACGCCTCGTCTATATCGATCTCATTATTCTTGACAGCTTCCAAAAGCTGTTTCAGTTCGTATTCGTTCATACTTATCCTTCGATGATCCTCTTTTCACTTACGAGAGTCTGTGGCTTGATATCGTGCATCTCGGCGGGGATGCTGTCCACGATCTGCAGGTCGTAGCAGGCAGCCACCGTCATGACTTCCCTGTGCTTATCCAGATACTTGTCGTAATATCCTCCGCCGTAGCCGATCCTGTCTCTGTCGTGAGAAAAAACGGCTCCCGGCATGATCACAAGTGTGTTCTCATCAGGCTCCAGGACCTCGTCCGTATCAGGCTCTGTGATGCCGAATGCTCCGATGGTCAGAGGCGTGTCCCTGTCATATGCAAAAAAGTCCATCTCATCTTCAATGACCTTCGGCAGCCATGCTCTCTTGCCGTCTTCTAAGACCTGGTCCAGCATGAGGGCCACGTCCACTTCATTGTTGATAGGCATATAGAGGCAGACATCCTTCGCTTTCTCATAAACACGGCTCCTGTATATGTTGTCGCATATGAGAAGTGACCTGTCATGCACTTCGCTGTCAGAAAGCGCTCTTCTCTCTTTAAGGATCATTTTTCGCAGTTCTTTCTTGTCCATATGAGCCTCCTATATCGGTAAAAATCCAGTTATATTAATACTACCAAATTATCCGTTATATGTCATTTGCATTATTCATTATTTGTGTTATAATTTCATTCGTAAACAAAATGATCATTTTAAAGAAAGGTGGAATCCCAAGTGAAGAGAATCAAGACTTTAGTATCACGTGACCTGGAGAAATCCGCTAAGAACGGTGGCTGCGGTGAGTGCCAGACTTCATGTCAGTCAGCAAGCAAGACTTCATGCAGCGTTGCAAACCAGCAGTGCGAGAAGGCTAAATAAGCTTAGACTTAATCGTGAATAAACCGTTAAGAATGCTGCACTGCGCAAAGCGGGTGCAGCTTTTCAATATATACTGAGGAGAAAGAATGGTCCATCAATACAAAATGAACGGATACAACATCGTGCTGGATTCCAACAGCGGATGTATCCATACTGTAGACGATGTCGCATACGACATCATTTCCATGTACGAAAACAGCTCTCCGGAGCAGATAACATCGGAGATCACGGCCCGCCACGGCGTGACGGCAGAAGACGTGCAGGAAACACTGGATGATATCAAAGAATTGATCGATTCGAGACAGCTTTTTACGGAAGACGTTTTCGCTGGGGCTGCCCCGATCTTTAAGAAGCGTCAGTCTGTTGTGAAGGCGATCTGCCTCCACGTGGCTCACGCATGCAATATGACGTGCGAATACTGCTTCGCAGGCGAAGGAGAATACCACGGAGAGCGCGCCATCATGTCCTACGAGACGGGCAAAGCAGCTCTGGACTGGCTCATCGCCAACTCCGGTGACCGCCACAACCTGGAAGTGGACTTCTTCGGCGGAGAGCCCCTTCTCAACTGGGATGTATGCAAAAAACTCGTCGCTTACGGGCGCTCCCGCGAGGCCGAGACGGGCAAACGTTTCCGTTTCACCCTCACGACGAACGGGATCCTGCTGAATGACGAAGTCATCGACTTCTGCGGACGCGAAATGAGCAATGTCGTCATCTCTCTGGACGGCCGTAAGGAAGTTAACGATAAAATGCGAAAGTCAAATACCGTTTCCAGCACTTACGATGCCATACTTCCGATGTTCCGCAAGCTCGCGGAGGCCAGGAATCAGCAGGATTACTACATGCGCGGCACCTACACCCACTACAACACGGACTTTGCAAGCGACATCATCCACATGGCAGATCTGGGCTTCAAGGAGCTGAGCATCGAGCCCGTGGTCGCTCCTCCTGACGCACCATACGCTCTCAGAGAGGAAGACGTGGACACTTTGCTGGAACAGTACGAGGTGCTGGCTAATGAAATGCTGGAGAGAAAACGCAGAGGCGATGGCTCCGACTTCACCTTCTATCACTATATGATCGACCTGGAAGGCGGTCCATGCATCGTCAAGAGGATTTCCGGATGCGGCGTGGGCACGGAATACGTGGCCGTGACACCAAGCGGCGACTTCTACCCTTGCCATCAGTTCGTAGGCGAAGAGAAATTCCTTCTCGGAAACGTCCGCGACGGCATCACCAACGATTCCATCTGCGATCAGTTCAAAGAGTGCAATGTCTACTCCCACGAGGAATGTGCGGACTGTTTCGCGAAATTATACTGCAGCGGCGGCTGCGCGGCCAACGCGTATCACACTACCGGGAGCATCAACGGGATCTACGACCTGGGATGCATTCTCCACCGCAAACGTATCGAATGCGCCATTATGCTGAAAGTGGCTGAAGCCGAAGAAAATCTGTAGTCTAAAGGATCTTACACGAAAAAAGCGTCATACCGGATCTGATCCGATATGGCGCTCTTGATTTCTAATTTACTTGTCGATCTTTCCTATTGTTTTCGCAGGTACTCCGCCGACGATCGTGTTCGGTGGAACATCTCTGTTCACCACGGCTCCTGCTGCCACCACGGAATTGTCTCCGATGGTGACTCCCTTTGTAACCACAGCGTTGGAGCCGATCCAGACTCGTTTGCCGATATGGATCGGTGCAGGATGGAGCTGCTGTCTCTTGGCCGGGTCAAGGTCATGATCCAGTGTCGCCAGAACGACGCCATGGCCGATGAGCGCGCCCTCGTCGATCGTTATGCCGCCCTGATCCTGGAATTTGCAGCCCGCATTGATGAATACCTGATCTCCAATGGTGATATTCTTTCCAAAGTCTGTGTAGAACGGAGGGAAAAGTCCGAAGTTCTTTCCTACCGGCTTGCCGATGAGCTCTGAGAACAGCTCCGCCAGTTCCTCCGGTTCGTGATACTCTGTATTGATCCTGAGAGTGAGCTTCTGGGCATCCCTGCTGTACTTACGCATCAGTTCGATGACCTCGAAGTCTTCTCCCAAAGTGTCCCCGTTGTTGAAGTGTTCCAGTAATTCTTTTAAATCCATCGTATGTCTTCTCCATGAAAGTGAGTGAAAAGGACCGGCAAAAATGCCGGTCCTCTATAATTATGGTTAGTATCAATTAGTTGATCTGATGCTCTTCGAAATACTTATCCAGTGCTTCGTAGAGTTTAGGGATGATAACCTTAACGTCACCAACGATACCAAGGTCAGCTACCTCAAAGATAGGAGCATCTTCGTTCTTGTTGATAGCAATGATGTACTCTGAGTTCTCCATACCAGCCAGGTGCTGGATAGCTCCGGAGATACCGCAAGCCATGTACAGGTCAGGTCTTACAGTCTTACCAGTCTGTCCAACCTGTCTAGCCTTCTCGATCCATCCTGCGTCTACGTTAGCTCTTGATGATGAAATCTCGCCGCCCAGTCTGTCAGCAACCTTCTGCAGTTCGCCGTAGAATGCAGCGCTTCCGATTCCTCTTCCGCCTGATACCAGAACCTTAGCTTCTGTAATATCAACGATCTTGCCTTCTGACTTAGCGATATCAACGATTTCTACGTTGAAGTCTTCATCAGTAAGGTCAGGCTTCATGATAGTAACTTTACCCTGCTTGCCAACCTGCTTCTCAACCAGCTTCATAACGCCAGGTCTTACAGTTGCCATCTGAGGTCTGTACTCTGCACATCTGATAGTAGCCATTACGTTACCACCGAATGCAGGTCTTGTCATCTTCAGAGTCTTGTCGTCCATGCCGAGCTTTCTTTCGATAGCATCTCTGTCAGCAGTTGAAGTTGCCTTCAGGAAGTCGAAGTACTTCTGCATGTCGATGTCGAGGTGAGTACAGTCAGCAGTCAGTCCAGTGTGAACTCTTGCTGCGATTCTTGGAGCCAGGTCTCTTCCGATGGAAGTAGCTCCGAACAGTACGATGTTAGGGTCGTACTCTTCGATCATCTGTACCAGTGCCTTAGTGTATGGCTCTGTGATGTATTCGCCGAGTCTGTCATCTTCTACTACGATAACCTCGTCAGCACCATACTCAAGCATTTCCTGAGCCTGGTCTGCTACGTTAGCGCCGATAACTACTGCGATAACCTTCTCGCCAAGGTCCTTAGCCAGAATGTTTGCTTCACCAAGCAGTTCGTGAGTTACCTTAGCAACCTTGCCGTCTCTCTGCTCAGCTACTACATAAATATCTTTTGCTGATTCTATGTTCTTGCTCATTTGTTAACTCCTCCCTACTTAGATCAAGTGTCTTTCTTCAAGCTTATCGATAATGATCTGTACAGCTTCTTCTGCAGGAACGTCGTACTTAACGCCTGCGCCCTTCTGCATCTTACCGAATGACGTAACTACTCTTGTAGGTGATCCCATCAGACCGATATCATCAGGGTTGAGTCCATCTTTCAGATCGTCGAAGCCCCAAACAGTGATGTCCTTGTTGTAAGCGTCGATGATACCGCCAGCGTGCATGTATCTTGGCTCAGCCAGTTCCTGAAGAGCAGTCAGCAGGCAAGGCATCTGAACCTTGATCATGTGATATCTGTCTTCGTACTGTCTCTTAACGAGGACTTCCTTACCGTTTACAGTTACTTCTTCAGCGTATGATACCTGAGGAACGCCCAGGTTCTCAGCGATCTGCGGACCTACCTGTGCAGTATCTCCATCGATAGCCTGTCTGCCTGTGAGAACGAGGTCAAAACCGATTCTCTTAAGAGCAGTTGATATGATGATAGCTGTTGCGCATGTATCGGATCCACCGAATTCTCTTGCACTCAGCAGGTAAGCTTCGTCAGCTCCCATTGCCAGTGCTTCTCTAAGTGCTACGTCTGCCTGAGGAGGTCCCATGCAAACGATCGTTACTGTTGTACCGTCGTTGAGTTCTTCCTTGATTCTGAGAGCCTGCTCGATAGCGGACTTATCATCGTGGTTGATGATGCTAGGAACGCCGTCTCTGATCAGTCTGTTAGTTACTGGGTCCAGCTTAACTTCGTTTGTGTCCGGAACCTGCTTGATGCATACTACTATTTTCATTTTAATGTTTCTCCTTTCACAACCTATTTAGCGTTAACCTTCATTGCGCCTGAAATAACCATCTTCATTACTTCTGATGTTCCTTCGTAGATCTCAGTGATCTTAGCGTCTCTGAGAGCTCTCTCTACAGGATACTCTCTGCAGTATCCGTATCCGCCCATCAGCTGTACTGCTTCACGGCAAACCTGGTTAGCTACGTCAGATGCGAAAAGCTTAGCCATTGCTGCTTCCTTACTGTAGTTCTCGCCTGAATCCTTAGTCAGTGCTGCTCTCCAAGTAAGAAGTCTTGCAGCGTCAACCTTAGTCTGCATGTCAGCCAGTTTGAACTGTGTAGTCTGGAATGCTGAAAGAGGTCTTCCGAACTGCTTTCTTTCTTTAACGTATGCCATAGCTTCGTCGATAGCGCCCTGTGCAAGTCCTACTGACTGTGCAGCGATACCGATTCTTCCGCCGTCCAGAGCTCTCATAGCGATCTTGAAGCCCTGTCCTTCTTTACCGATCCTGTTGAATGCAGGAACTCTTACATCTTCGTAAGTAACTTCGCAGTTCTGAGCTGCTCTGATACCCATTCTCTTGATGTTCTGGCTGATAGTAACGCCTTTCTGGTGAAGGTCAACTACGAAGCATGAGATGCCTCTTGTACCCTGGCTCTTATCAGTCATAGCGAATACTGTGCAGTAATCAGCGAATCCTGAGTTTGTTGTGAATACCTTACCACCGTTGATGATGTATTCGTCAGTATCAGGGTCATATACAGCCTGAGTCTGCTGTCCGGCAGCATCTGATCCTGCGTTTGGCTCAGTCAGACCAAAGCAGCCTGTAGCGGAACCATCGATGCAAGGTCTGAGGAACTTATCTTTCTGCTCGTCTGTTCCGAAGTAGTCCAGGCATGAGCAGTACAGTGAAGTGTGTACTGAAATAGTGATACCAGTACTTCCGTCTTTCTTGGAAACCTCTTCCATGCAGAGTGCATAGCTGAGGTAGTCTCCGCCTACTCCGCCGAATTCCTTGGAGTAAGGGATTCCCATGAGACCATACTTGTGCATCTTAGCAAGAAGATCCATGTTGAATTCTTCAGTTTCGTCCATGTCTTCTGCCAATGGCTTGATTTCCTCTTCTGCAAACTTACGATAAAGTTCCTGCTGCAGGAGATGTGTCTTTGATAATTTGAAGTCCATTCTTATCCTCCTAAAAATTACTAACCATAGAAATTTGCTTTCTAGCCTTTAACATTATATGTATATCTCCAGTTAGTGTCAAGCAAGTTATGATTATATTGTTATAATTTTATCATCATTTAAATTTCGCTAATAGTCTGACACTTTGCCCTGGCATTGCTAAAATTGTATACAATGTCATTTAATTCAAAAATAAAGCATTTATAGTAATCGTTATTCATTTTTGAATCCCGACCCTCCAGTAACTGTAGAGTTTTTGATATCTTTTTTTAATGTACGCAGACACCCTCATACAGAGGCCCTATCTGCCGCCTGTAACCAGTAAAAGAGAGCGGCATGATAGCCCTGCCGCTCCCGCTGTTTTCACTCTCCAGTTGCGTAAATCAATCTTCTTCCGATCTGGCGATCATCTGCTCCAGTCTTTCCCTGAAACTCTGGGCTACCGAAGGCGGATGTACGATCCTGACTCCCGGGCCGAGGCCCACGAGCCATCCGAAGAACTGACCGCTTACATTTACTTTCTGCTGGATCTGGAATCTGTCGTCCCCTACCGGCACGATGATGTTATCCGTCCCGAACCTGTCGAGTATGACTCCGATGAGTTCGTTTCTGCATTCCAGTGTGACATTCTCCGTTTCTCCTCCGAACATGCCGAATGTCTGTCTGGAGTATCCCGCCATATCGAAATCCTTGAATTCGCTCTCACCTTGTCTCGCCTGTTTGCTCAGAGTGATGTCCTTCATCTTATCGACTCTGTAGTGCTTGACCTTTTTCTCTTTGCCGTCGTAGCCGATGAGATAGTAATTCTCGTCGTCCCATGTGAGGACCCACGGACTGCTCACATAACGGGCGCCATCTTTTCGCGGAACGAGTTCCTTCTCGAGATTCCACTCGTGATAGGTGAATTCGATCTGCCTGTTTTCGTTGATAGCCTCGTGGATGCTGTTGACGTTGTAGAACACCTGCTCGTTCACGCTCTTGTTCCTGCCGGTAACGAGTACGCTTCTGTGAAGCTGCCCCGCCTGCGGACTGCTCGTCAGTTTTTCTAATTTCCCGATGAGCTCACGAGACTTCTTATGGGTCACGAACTTCGACACCTGAACGGCATCCACCAGCAGTTTCAGTTCCGGAAGTTCGAAATCTCTCGAGCCAACGTAGTAGCCTGCCGGCTTTTCTTTATTGTAAAGGATGTCCATCCCCCACTCTGTGAGCGTCTCTATATCGGAATAGATGCTCTTTCTGTCGGAGCTGATGTCGTTGGCCTTGAGCATATCCATCAGTTCCCCTGTGGAGATCCTGTGGTCTTCATCGCTCTTTGCCAGGAGCATCTCCATGATGAGAAGCGTCCTGAGTTTGCTCTTTATCACTCTGCCCATGATCACTCATCCTTCGCATTTTCTTCGTCTTCTTCTGTGGCAAATATCCTGTCGATCTCCTCTTTTCTTGTGTCCTGATTCTGCTTGATGATCCCAAGGGCATTGAACAGGTTCATTCCGAGGATCGTTACACCTGCCAGTCCGAGGATATGAAACGCCGTATACTTATAGGAAGCATACGCGCATCCTGCTACACAGACAGCGATCACTAAGAGGCTCAGCCATCTGTTCGGACTTTTGCGCCCGAGAAATCCACAAATCAACGCACATGCCGTCACGACAAGGTATATCAAACCCATTCCCATATCTATTTGTTCCTCCTGATTTCGTTCATTTTATCAATAAAGGCTCTCACGTCCTTCATGGTCCTTACGATAAACGCACCCCTCTCATTGATGAGGTACTCATTTCCCTCCGACTTCTCCGTCATGTCGAAGCCTCCCGGGTATCTGTATGCTCCCACGAGTTTGCCGAGTTCCTCAGCGAACCCCACAGTATGCATCGTGCCGCCGCCGAGGAAGGATTCGATGACGATGAGCCCTTCGCTCATGGCTGCCTGCAGTCTGTCTCTTGCGATATATTTGTCAGGGGTCACCTCCGTCCCGTGGGGATACTCGCTGATGAGAAGTCCTCCCGATGCCACGATCCTGGCTGCCAGTTCTTCATTCTCACGAGGTTCGATCTGCGTCACCGGTGACGGCAGGATCGCGATGGTCTTGCCACCTGCTCCCATGCATCCCAGATGTCCTCCCGTATCGCATCCGGTCGCCAGACCGCTTACGACCACCTCTCCCGAAAGAGCCAGAGCGTTGCCGATACCGATGGCCACATCCATGCCCTTCATGGACACCTTCCTGGCACCGATCACAGCCGAATGTTTCTCCGCGTTCAGAAGCGAAACGTCGCCCTTTGCATAAAGCACAGCGGGAGGATCCGGCAGCGTTCTCAGCTTCTCAGGATACCGTTCGTCATCTATGGTTATCGCCACCACGCCAGCCTCGTCGTGGATCCTTTTTATCTCGTCAGGGATCATCGATTTCCTCCTCAAAAATCATACGCATCAATTATATCTGAAAGTATGATTCTAATCAAGACATGCAAAAAGCCGAAGCCCCATAACAGAAGCTCCGGCTCATCCGCTCTACTATTAAGTACGTTTATAACCTGTGTACATCGTCATCAGGAAACAGAATACTGTCGCCCATGCGAAGAATTTATGGTTTTTCATTGTTCGTCCTCCAAAAGATTTCTCATATTGTTGACGCTGATCAGAAGAGTCGATGCATTATGCATCAGCGCAGATGTCTGCGGCTGTACGATGCCCATGGCTCCGAGCGCTATGAGAAGTGAATTGAATCCTATGATCACTTTGTAGTCTTTTTTTGTCCGCAAAGTGAGGGCGTCTGCGATCTTCTTGAGGATCACCAGCTGCTCCAGGTCATCGGCTTCGATGGTGATATCCGCGATCTCTCTTGCGATGGCTGCACCGCTGTTGACTGCGATGCCCACATCTGCTTCTGACAATGCCGGAGAATCGTTGACACCGTCTCCGATCATCACGACTTTATGGCCAGCTGCTCTCTGGGACCTGACGAAATCCGCCTTGTCTTCCGGGAGCACCTCTGCGATGTACTTGTCCACACCCGCATATTTTGCGATATGAGACGCCGTCTTCTCGCTGTCCCCCGTCATCATCACGATATTGGCAAAGCCCAGCTCTCTGAGCTTGCTGATCACCTGACCGGCGTTCTCGCGCAAAGGGTCCTCGATGAACAGTACTGCCGCCAGTTTGCCATCGATCGCCAGGTACAGAGGAGAGTGCTCTTCCGGCAGTGAATCGAAGGCTTCTCTATCGCTGTCTTCGATCACAGTTCCTTCGTCGTCGAATATGAAATGATAGCTTCCTATGGATGCTCTCTTGTCGTCGATCTTGCTCGTTATGCCGTGGGCTACCACGTATTCGACTTCCGTGTGCCGCTCTTCGTGGTCGAGGCCTTTGTCCTTGGCCGCCTGGACTACGGCATTTGCGATGGAATGAGGATAATGCTCCTCCAGACATGCCGCAAGCCTGAGCATCTCGTCTGCGTCATTATCACCAAATGCTACGATACCAGCAAGTGTCGGCTGTGCATGTGTCAGTGTCCCTGTCTTGTCGAACACGATGGTGTCAGCTTCCGCGACGGCCTCAAGGAATTTACCGCCCTTGACGGATATGCTGTATTCGCTGCTTTCTTTCATGGCAGACATCACAGCAAGAGGCATCGTCAGCTTCAGTGCACAGGAATAGTCCACCATCAGGAATGCCATTGCCGTCGTTACATTTCTGGTAAGGATATAGGAGATGATCGTACCTGCCAGACTGTATGGCACAAGCCGGTCTGCGAGGTTGGCTGCTCTCTGCTCCGTCTCGGACTTCAGTTTCTCCGATTCTTCGATCATCTTGACGATCCTGTCGTATCTGCCGCTTCCCGAGGCCTTATCGACAATGAACCTGCACTCGCCTTCCTCCACGACCGTACCGCCGTAGACGTAGCTTCCCTCAGCCTTTCTGACCGGCATGGATTCTCCTGTCATGGCAGCCTGGTTCACCATGGCTTCGCCGCCTGTCACCTTGCCGTCCAGCGGGATCATGTTTCCGGTCCTGACTACGACCGTATCTCCCTCGCCTACTTCAAATGCAGGGACCAGGGTTTCTTTGCCGTCTTTGATGACCCATACCTTATCTACATTGAGAGCCATCATCCCGGCCAGATCATCCACAGACTTCTTTCGTACCCATTCCTCCAGAAGTTCTCCTACTCTAAGAAGGAACATGACGGAAGCCGCTGTATCGTGATCATCTCTGAGAAGGGAAACGGTTATTGCCGTGCCATCCAGAACTGCTACATTGATGTTTCTGTCTCTGAGAGCTGCAAGACCTTCCCTGACGTATTTCAGCGCCCCAAAGGCTGCAAGTGCGACTCTCACATTGTGAGGCAGCAAAAGCCTGATAGCATACCTTCTTGCAACGAGCGCTACAAGCCGATCCTGATAATATCTGCTCATCTTTCTTCCGGTATGATCCGGCACCAGGGCTTTTGCATTCTCATCGCTGAATGAAAATTGTGCCAGCGAGTTTATGACGTTTTCACGGTCGCATGTGTATTTGATGACAGCATCACATGTCCTGTCAAAAACTTTGACTTTACCGACTCCTTCGACAGCACGGAGATAAAATTCAAGGACATCAGCATCCTGTATGCTCATGGATCCCACCATGGCATGCACGCGGATGCGTCCCTTTGATTCTGATAATATCTTACATTTCATCGATATCGCCTCCGTGCCCGCTGCTATTTCGCAGGCTCTGCGTCATCGATTATCGTTGCTGCTGCCGCTTTCTCTGCGACTCTCTGCTCATTGATATCCAGTGCATCTGCATAGATATCTTCACAGTTCTCTCTGATGGTAGTAGCTGTCGTCATGACTTCTTCTTTGCCTCTGAGCACAGCAGCAGTTGCTTTCGTGTAAACTTTCTTCGCATCTTCACTTGAGAAAATGCTCACTCCTGCTGTTCCTGCCAGCAGACCTCCGATAAACAGGCCGATGCCCTTCTTGTTGTCTGTGATAAGATCACATACTTCTTTAATCATTTTGATTGCCTCCTTCTTCCTCATAGCATGCGTTAGCATCAACTAACCTTGCCTTGTTTTTTTGCCGCCACGATTGTGGCGGCTCCAGTTAGTATTGTATAACTCCCTTGACTGTTTTGTCAATGCTATTGAAGAAGTTCCGCTTTCTCAGCGAATACCTCTGAGGCTCTTTCCCAGTTCGTGTGGTCAATGATCAGATTATCCCTGCTTTCACTGGGCTCGGCGCATTCCGAATCACATCCGTTTATGAGCACAACGAGATCATACTCTTCATCCTTGGTAAGATCATAGGAAAATTTGAAGTTCCAGGAATCCCTGAACTTGTTCGAGAGCTCATTGAAGATGCCCCTTCTGTCAAATTTGCAGAAACATCCTCCGCAAGTCCTTACTGCTGCATTCTTCTTATCTGCCATGCTGCAACCTTTCTCGATCCACATCAGAAACTGCCGTATGCTACCGGCAGTCTCAAAAATCAACGTATATCATCCAGAGAAGCATCCCCTTCGATGTTCCCAAGCTCGATGTTCTTTTCCAGCATCGGTTTCGATACCTTCTCCCAAAGGATCCGCGAGCCTTTGATCGTCCTGCTCTGTCTCTCGAGAGCCCGCGAGAGTTTGATGCCCTTCTCTTTCCAGTCCTTACCGCCCGACGCATCGTTGAGCATCACCGGCTGGACGTTATCGAGAGCCTTTGCGAATCTCGACTCCGGAGTCTGCATCGCCTCGAACTCATGAAAGAGATCCAGATATTCCTGTGCCTGATCCTCCGGCAGAAGTCCGAAGATCCTGCGAGCGGCCATCTCTTCCTTCTCATCCTGACCTTTGAGGGCTTCTTTGTCGTAGGCGTAGACATCGCCGGCATCGATCTCGACGATGTCGTGGATCAGGAGCATCTTCATGGTCTTGAGTACGTCCACAGGCTCATTGGAATACTCGCTGAGTATCGCCGCCATGAGGGCCATGTGCCATGCATGCTCCGCGTCGTTTTCTCTTCTGCTTCCCGAGCAGAGATACGTCTGACGCGTGATCTCCTTTTCCTTATCTACTTCCCTGCAGAAGTCGATCTGCTTTCTCAGTCTTTCGTCCATTCTGCCTCCCGAACTATACGAATCTTACGTAGTCTTCCTTTCTTGGTGCTGCTTCCTTCTTGCCTTCCGCTTTACCGTATCCCAGGATGACGTTTCCCATGCCCTGATAGTTCTCAGGAATGCCCCATGCCTTCTTATAGGCCTGGCCCTGTTCTGTCTCAAAAGCTTCGTCGGCTCTCCAGATATAGCAGGAGTCCACACCGACTGCGTTGGCACCGTTCAGAAGGTTTCCGATGACCAGGTTGGCGTCAGCTGCCCCCAGAAGGCTGTCTTTCTTACCGAATACTACGATGAGCGTCGGTGCTCCATAAAAAGGAGTGCCGTAAGGGTTTCCCATAACTGCGCCGTTCATCTTCTCGAGATCTCTGATGGTTTCTTTATCCTGAACGACTACCATGATCGGTGACTGAAGACCTCTTGCCGTAGGCGCGTATTTGCCTGCTTCCAGTATCGCATCGAGTTCTTCCTTCTTGATCTGCTGTTCTTCATATGCTCTGCATGCTCTTCTCGTGAGCAGATTATTTAATGCTTCGTTCATTTTTGTTCCTCCGTTCTAAATTATCACACAATGCTATTATCCAACAATTCATCACGGATGTCGAATGGAATTTAGTCCTGATCCATAAATTTGTCACGGAAAGCATCGATCACTTCCTGCATATCCTCCGGAATGAATTCTTTTGCTTCGTAAATGATCTGTCCCGGTATACCGAAATACGCTTCCGCGATGGCACCGGCTATGGCCGCCTGGGTATCCGAATCTCCTCCAAGAGAAACGGCATTTCTTACGGTATCCTCATAGTCCCTTCCTTCCAGAAAAGCGATAATGGCTTCCGGTACAGAGCCCTGACACGTCACATCGAAGGAATAGCCCGGCCTGATCTCATCGAGACTTCTGCAAAGGTCGTAGCCGAACTCTTCCTCTACGTACTCCCGGATATCATCCTTGCCCGATCCTTTGCGCGCCATGAATATCGCGGCTGCTGCAGCCTCGGCACCTTTGATGCCCTCCGGGTGATCGTGGGTCGGCAGAGCCGTGAGCCTGGCGATTCTTCTCGTCTCCTCCAAAGAATCCGCGGCCCATCCTGCTGCCGATACTCTCATGGCAGAGCCGTTGCCGTAGCTTCCGTAGGCCTCCGGGCTGTCCTCGCCCAGCCACTGGCGGAATCTGCCGCCGTATCCTGCGTGAGGATACTTATTTCCCCACGCCCTGTAGCTCTCTGTAAACTCTTTTATGAATCTCTCATCATCCCAAGTCCCAAAATCTTTTAGCAAGACTTCAGCTGCTGCGATGGTCATGACGGAATCGTCCGTCACCCTGCATTTTCTGTGGAACAGCCTGAAATCCTTCTTTTTGATTGGAGCAAATTCATGTCTGCTGCCTGCGATATCTCCTATAACAGCTCCGTACATTTCATCCTCCCCCTTCTTATTTTCTCTTTTCGTAATCCTCTCTCACATCGTCGAGGTAATCCATACAGAATTCGTCCGTACTTCTGACACATTTCATGATCCCCGATACTGCCTCGTAATTCGCTTCGATCCCTCTGCTGTCGTTGTGGAATCTGGCTGCTCTCGATGCTTTGATACCGATGCGGCCGGCAGCAGCTACTGCGTCCATATTGGCGCCCAGGAATATGAATTCCCAACCGAACTTTTCCTGCTGGCGCTTGATCATGCGCTTGACTTTATCGTAGCTGTAGATGACGCTGGAATTCTCCATGCCATCCGTAGTGATCACGAAGAGTGTCTTCTCCGGCCGGTCTTCTTCTCTCGCATACTTGTGGACGTTGCCGATGTGATGGATCGCGCCGCCGACGGCATCCAGCAGTGCCGTGGATCCTCTCACGTAGTACGTATCTGTATCGAGTTCCTTCACATCATCCAGATGCACTCTGTCGTGGACCACTTCCGTCTCATGGTCGAACAGTACCGTAGACCAGATCACGTTTCCTTCCTTTTCTGCCTGCTGCTTTGCCAGTGTTGAGTTGAATCCGCCTATGGTGTCTGCTTCCAGACCGCTCATGGATCCGCTTCTGTCGAGAATGAATACAACTTCCAGTTTGATCTTATTATCCTTCATTTTTCCGCCTCCTTTGGTTCACTGCTTTATCTTATGGTCACATGATAGCAGGCGGCGGAGCCGGATAGGTCGCCTGGGATGCGACAATTGTTATCCACCCAGAATATCCTGACCGTAGTCGAACAGGATGCAGTTGATCTCATAGATGTCGTATTCCTTGTTGTTGATACAGTACTCGATGATTGTATCCGAGATATTGCTCGGTGAGAGGGCCAGCCCTGCACGCCCCAGAAGATCCTTTGTCTCATCCAGGGAAAGTTCCAGAGCCAGCGCCAGCGCCAGTACCGTCTTCTTTTTTGGAGTATAGTTCACGTTGCCCCGTATCTTAGAGAACAGTTTTCGGTCGATGTTCGCCTTCTTATATACTTCGGGATCTTTGAGCCCGCGTCTGTCTATGAGCATGAAAAGGTATTCCTGGAAGGTCTTGTCCAGATGTGCGAGCCTGTCATCGAGCGTCTGCTTCTTACTTAAATAAAAGACCTTTTCTTCTGCATCCTCTGAAGCTTCCGCATCTAAAAGATGTTCTACATACGAAGAACCGGTGATTCCAAACGCCCTTCTTTCCTCTTCTGCCAGAAGTTCCCTTCGTCTTCTCTTGTAGCCTTTGCTTTCGGTATTGATGGCACTGCTCTCTACACTTCCATATGTATACGGGAACGGAACGACATCCTTCTCCTCGATGAAGGCCCGGATATCATTGAAGAGTTTGCCGGACACCTGGAAGGATTCTTCATCGTACACCACCAGGATCACATCGATCTCGTGATCCAGGATGAAACTGCTGATCTCCCTTACGGCGATGCGAAGTGCCTCATCCTTTGGGAACCCGTAGGAACCTGTGGCTATAAGAGGAAACGCTACAGACTCGCAGCCGAGTTCATCTGCGATGGCAAGAGAATTCCGGTAGCAGTTTGCTACGGTTTCCCGTTCACCGCTATGTCCCCCTCTCCATACCGGACCTATGGTATGGATGATATAGGTGGCATCCAGCCCGAAGGCCGGCGTATAAGCTGCCTGTCCGCGATTCATACGCCCGATCTTGGCTCTGGCAGCGAGAAGAGAATCCCATCCTGCTGCCTCGTATATGCATTTATCCACGCCGGCACCTACCGCCACAGCCGGGTTTGCTGTATTGACGATGGCATCGGCCCTGACCTTGGTGATATCGTTTCTGATGATCTCAAAAGACATATGCACTTCCTCCTTTGGTTTGATTATATCATCCAGGTCAATACCAAAAAGAGGTCTCAGCTGAAAAGCCG
>CAMNNV010000010.1 GCA_946546075.1 uncultured Bacillota bacterium
GCGCTCCAAAGGTCATGCACGAGCCGAAGCGGCCTCCTGCCACCCTCGTGACTTTGCCCGGTTCACCCATAGCCATGGTGACTATCGGTTTATGGACTCTCTTTCTCAGATAATCAGTCGCCCTCAAAAGGTCCTTGGCTTCCTCCACTGTGTGGGCCATGGCGGCGACTTTGTACATGTCGGCACCGTATTTTGCCATCGCTGCTACCAGCAGGACGATCTCATTCGGCGATATCATTTCTTCAAAGTCATGGTAGGAAAGAATGACGTTCACATCCTCATCGTGGATCATCTCCACGCGCTTTTTGAGAAGTCTTCCTCCTATACCACCGAATTCCTTCTTATACCCTTTGACTTCCACGTCGATGAAGTCCGGCAGGCCCGATTGTGCCATGAACACCTGGACACCCTCGACCATTTCATTTGTCAGATCCACCATACCCCCCTGACCTTTCGTACGTATGGTGAATATTATCGGTCTTCCTTCTGATATCATCTCGATATCATCCATGATCTTGAGCATATCAAGATATAAATCAGACCCCATTAACTTTTCTTCGAGATCGGTGACTTCGGCCAGATAATAATCTGCTCTCCACTCGATAACCCCTGCTTGCTGTCTGATGGCCTCTGCACACTGCTTTGCGATCTCGTCTCTGGTGGTCCCCGTCAGGGATACTGCCATGAGAGGCTTGCCCTGCCCGAAGATCGTGTCTCTGATCTGCAAGCTCATCTTTTACCTCTTTCTTAAGATCAAGTTACCTGTGCATTTGATTCAATTATTATATCAGATAATAACGCTTCACGCCATACGACGTGCGGTTCAGCTGATGCCATGTCGTCAAAAGCCCATGGGTGCATTCATCAGCTCCCATGGGCATGATATCTATGTTCTGTCAAGGTGGCTTCAGCGTATTTATGATGTCGGCGCCTGCGCTCTGTAGGCAAAGAATTTCTTCACCGGCGTCTTGAACAGGGCGGTGTTGATGAGTACTGCTACCACCATGCCTGCTGCAAACTGCCCGATATTCCAAGGCACTCCGAGAGCTGCTACGGCCCAGTTGCCGTACATGATGCCCTCAGCCCCGAAATATGCTGCCGTCTCGAAGGCTCCTGCGATGAACATGCTGATGATTTCCGCCGTGATCAGCCTGCTTCCGGAAACGAGCCTGCTTCCTACAGCCTTCTGGAGCACCAGCCCAATGATCAGCGCCATGACACCTTTGATCACGAAAGTCCACGGCGCCCATACGGCAAATCCGCCGATCAGGTCTCCCATCATTCCTCCTGCCGCTGCCGCAAAGGCTCCGCGTTTCCATCCGAGGACCATGATCCCCAAAAAGATGACGGCGTCACCAAGATGTACGTACCCCTGGGTGAACGGTATCGGCACCCTGATAAAAAGGATCGCGATCGCGATCAGTGATATGAATAATGCCGTAAGAACAAGTTTTAATGCTTTATCATCATGTGTTCTCACAGTAACACCTCTTTTCTAATCAATCTGTTTTGTGTATACTATAATAAACGGATTTTGTCGTTAATAAAATATACAATAATTATTATTTTTATAAGTACAGTTTGGAGAATGCCATGAAAGAACTATTCCCGATACTCGACCAATCCAGAACGGAACCATACTATCTTCAGTTGTATAAATACATAAAAAAAGAGATCACAAGCGGATCTCTGCTGGCAGGAGACAAACTGCCATCCCTTCGGAAGCTGTCAAAATCAACGGGTCTGAGCATCACCACCATCGATCAGGCTTACAGCCAGCTGGCCGTGGAAGGTTATATCACCAGCAGAGCCCAGTCCGGCTACTACGTGAACCAGCTGAATCTGACAGACAGACTGGATATGCACGAAGGAGAACAGTTTTCTTCCGATTCTTCCGTACTGGAGGAATCCATGGCATCCAGCAAGCCATCTATGTACTACGACCCGGAGTGTTTTGACTTCAATAAGTGGAAAAAATGCATGAGCAAAGTCATGAACGAATTCCCGGAATCCCTCTTCTTCGAAAGTGATCCACAGGGCGAAGCTGGTCTTCGGGCAGAGATCGCCGAGTACCTCCACATGTCCAGAGGTGTCATATGCACACCGGAGCAGATCGTCATCGGCGCAGGTACCCAGCAGATCACAGGACATCTCGCCACGATTTTGCGAAGGCTGGGCATAGAGCACGTGGCCATGGAAGATCCGGGGTATATGCCGGTGCGCAATATGTTCCGGGACCGCGGCTTTGCCATCACCGACGTCCGGGTCGCACAGGACGGACTTTGCATCGAGAAGCTCCCGACGAATATCCGCACGGCGGCCTACGTCAGTCCTTCGAACCACGTATTCACAGGGGCCATCATGCCTGCAGGAAGACGGTACCAGCTTCTCACCTGGGCAAAGGAGAACGACAGCTACATCATCGAAGACGACTACGACAGCGAGCTTCGCTATTTCGGACGCCCCATCCCTTCTCTGCGAAGCCTGGAAGGATCGGACCGCGTGATCTACCTGGGGTCCTTCTCGAGCACACTTTTTGCGGCAGTAAAGATCAGTTATATGGTGCTTCCTGCCGATATGGCGATGATCTTCACTGCCATCGCTTCGGACTATTCCCAGACCTGCTCCAAGCTGGAGCAGCTCACCCTTGCCATGTTCATGGAGACCGGCGCATACCAGACCCATCTGAGAAAACTCCGAAAGCTCTACTCCCAGAAGCTGAATGCCGTCACGAAATATTTTTCGGCCAATGCGGCTGATTTTATCGAGATGAGAAATTCCAGATCGGGAATCAACCTGCTGATCCGTCTGGCCACAGACAAGCCTGCAGAGACAATAAAAAAGGATGCCGCTAAAGTGGGCATCCCCGTTACTCCTCTTCAGGCAAGGAATCTATATCTTCTTTATTATAATCAGATCCCTCTTGGTCAGATCCCGGAAGCTCTGGAGGCTCTGACTGACGCATGGCGCGGCGCCTCATGATTTTCGGAAGCAGGAGGCATATCCCCGCCAGCAGCAATATCGAAAGGATCGTCAACAGCAGCCCCGGTATGAATCCAGGCGGCATGAAGGACAGCTCGATCTCGTGCTCTCCGCTGGCAAGATCTATGGCGATGAACACTTCACCGGCCAGCTGATCGATATGCTTGCTCCGTCCGTCTACTTTGAGGCTCCAGCCCTTCTCATACGGAATGGATGTGACCAGCACGCTGTTCACTTCAGATGCATCGACTCTGCCTTTGATGGATCTTTCGCTCCACTCATCTACGATGAGCGGCTCTCTTGCTATGATGCCGTATGCCTTGTCCCATTTCTCCTGATCGATGGACACAGCATGGCACACGATATTGCCCATGTTGCCTGCGTCATATCCCAGTTCGACACTGAATGTGCCGCCTTCTTCTACTTCACCTATATTGACTACGGAGCCACAGTCTTCTCTTATGAAGATGCCGTCTTCGGAAGAATCTGTATATGCGGTGATCTCTCTGCAGTTGTCTGCCTCACAGAAGACGTAGTACTTACCCGTCTGCTCTGCCGTGTAAGTGAACTTCACGGTGCTGTCTTCGGAATCATTATCCGCTTCAGCCGACCAGGCTTCGTCTCCGTTGTAGTCTATAATCATGTTTTCGGCATCGATCTGCGGATCTTTCGCCTCGATGAAGACATCTTCCACTTCCTCTTCCGTTGCTGCCCTGACATAGTCGTCCAGCACGCTGAAAGGATTATCAAGGTTGACGTCCCATGACCAGATGTCCTGGCCTGTGATGTATCCGATCCCCGGTGCATACTTGTTCTCATAGAGATAGCTGTCGCCCGAACCTGCCATAAATGTCAGGTCGCTGTCTTCGATCTCCGAGCTCTTGCCGATGATGTATTTGACATCTAAGATGGCGTTTGTCACAGGATCCGTGAGGACATAGTTATACCTGTTTCTTCCCGGCTCACCCTCAAGTCCGATATTCTCCATAGTGAAGGATGCGTTTGAATTGATGGAGGATGAGAACTGGGACACACCTTTGTAATGGTAGAAGGCAGGTGTGTTGAGAATGAAATTATCATCCACTTCTACTCTGGCGAATTCATCATCCACCATTTCTACGAGTTTCCTCACATCGGAGTAGTTCTCGAAATAGTAGTCTCTGTCGGTATTGCCCACGAGTTTGAAGTCTGACGCCACGGTGAAGCCGAGTTCCACGGCCACCACGAAGGTCACCATCCAGGTCAGGTGTTTCCTGGTGATGATGCCTTTTCGGTATGTCATCAGGATGACGGTATAGGCCACCAGAAGCACGCCGCCCATATAGAAATACACGTCGCTGTTATCGATATCGTCGATCAGGATCTGCTGTCCCAGGACGCACCAGCCCAGTATGCCTGCCATGGCGGCCCATATCGTAGACGGCTTCACCTTGCTCAGCCCGAGGAATTCCTTATAGGCCATGCCTACGAGGAGGAAGCTGACGACGAAGGAATACCGGAACGGAAGCTGGTTCGGGAAGTGGAATCCGTGCCATATAAAATCCAGTTTGTTCACATTCATGCAGAGGAGCAGGAATGCGAGAAGGCCCAGATTCAGACTCTTCTCCCTGAGCTTGATCGTCTTATCTGCAACGTAGAAAACAACGAGTATCACAACGATGAGGCCGCAGCAGATATTCGGAAGTCCCTCCCGGAAGGTCAGCTGGGCATTCGGCAGCAGCTGATTGAGGACCTGCATCGGATTGTTATAGAATGTCCACTCCTCAGGAATATCAGAACTGATGTAGTAGGTGTTCTGCATGCTGTAGTACGTCGGGAGCAGCATGACGGCTGCCATGGCTATTGCGAGGAACGAATAACCTACCGACTTGAGCGTCGTCACGAGACATGACATGGCACTTGCACCCTTTGTATGGATGAAATACGTCACCGGGTAGTAACAGAGGATGAAGATGCATACCATGATGGAAATGTAGTAATTACAGAATACGGTGAGGGCCAGGCAGATCACGTACAGCACAGGGCTCCTGCCGTTTACGATCCGGTTGAGTCCCATGATCACCAGCGGAAGAAGGAGCACCGCATCCAGCCACATGATGCACCAGAAGTAGCCCATCACGTATGCGCAGAGTGCATAAAGGGTAGCGAATGCCGAAGTCCCCAGATCGCATGTTTTGTAGGTTTCTCTCAGATAGATGGCCATGAAGGCTCCCGCAAGACCGATCTTGATGAGGAGTATCGTCGTGACACCCTCCATGAGTCCCGTTGCCGGGAAGAGGATCAGTATCAGATTCAGCGGGCTTGCCCCGTAATAGGCGATAAGGTTCCAGAAATTGCTCCCCGCAGCGCCGTCCCAGGTGTACAGAAGCGTATCTGCCGTCTGGAGCTTATGCTGCAGCTCACTCAAAAAAGGCACATACTGGTGATACATATCGATCACCGGTATCTGCTGTGATCCGAACGGATAGATCCCCGTCACAGCGAAGGCTATCGCCACGAGGATCACCGGCATGAAGAATGCCGCGAATATATACCTGTTGTAAAACAAAAAGTGCTTGATCCTAGTCTTCATCTATGTTTGATTCCTTTTCGATGTAAACAGGTCTCCCCTTGGTCTCCATGTATATCCTGCCCATGTATTCCCCAAGGAGGCTGAGGATGGCGACGGCCAGTCCTCCAAAGAACAGTATCAGACAGAGCAGGGATGCATATCCTGGTATGTCCTTGCCCATGACAAGCGTTTTCACGATCTCTATGATAAAGTACAGCGCGGATCCCACCGTTACGAGGCATCCAAAGGCTCCCACGAATTTGAGCGGGGATGCTGCGAAATCCAGGAAGCCGTCGAGAGCATATTTCACGAGGCCAAACGCAGACCATTTGCTCTCTCCTTCCAGGCGTCTGACGTTCTCGAATTCGATCCATTCTGTGCGGAATCCTACCCATGCGAAGATCCCCTTCGAGAACCTCTGTCTCTCAGGCATGCTGCAGATGGCCTTGACCATGCGTCTGCTCATGAGCCTGAAATCCACGGCGCCGTCCGCCAGCTGTATATCGCTGTACCGGTTCATCAGTTTATAAAACATGCGGGCACCGAAGGAACGTATCCTCGGCTCGCCTTTTCTCGTGACTCGTCTTGCCGCGCAGCAGTCGCAGCCCGTCTCATCGATCCTTCTGACCATCTCTGGGATCAGTGCAGGCGGATGCTGCAGATCGGCGTCCATGATCAGCGCCAGTTCCCCCTTGGAGTTTCTGATGCCGGCATACATAGCAGACTCCTTGCCGAAGTTTCTTGAAAGGGATATGTACTTGACATTGTCATGACCCCCTGCCAGTTTTCTTATCTCATCCAAAGTACCGTCGATGCTTCCATCGTCAACGAAAATATAGCAAAACCTGCAGTCCGCGATCTCCGCAACGGCTGCATTCGTTTCGCCAAAAAGCCTCGCTATGTTCTTTTCTTCGTTGTAGCACGGTACGATAATATCTACTTGCCGCATATCCATCACTTCTCCTCGGACAGCGTAAGCTCTACTCCGTCAGTGGCCGTCACCTCATCCGCTGCATTGATGAATACAGCCTCGAGATGCATATCAGGATGCTCCTTCTGAAGCTCGCTGATGAGTGCTTTTGCCTTCTTTTCCCCCATAATAAGACAGCTGGTGCTCAGACCGTCACAGAATCCGGAATTTCCTCTGTCGGCGATGATCGTGACCGCCTCGAGATCCGTATCGGCAGGATAGCCTGTGTCAGGATCCAGGACGTGATGGTACAGTTTACCGTCCTGGGTGAAATTCCTCTCATATATGCCTGAAGTGACAAGTGTCTGATCCGCGGAAGGTACGCTTCCTACGATCTCGGTCCTGTCACTGTAAGGTCTCTCGATCCCGATCACAAAAGGTGTGCCGGAGGATTTCTCTCCGATGGTGACCACGTTACCACCGAGATTGACGATGGCACGGGAAACCCCTTCCTCCTGCAGGACTTCTGTGACTCTGTCCGCGATGTATCCCTTGGCGATGCCGCCAAGATCGATGCTGCAGGCAGGATCTTTTAATCTCACTTTGTTGCCGTCGATCTGCACGTTATCGACATCGACGTGGGTCAGGGCTTCCTTGATCCACCCGGCATCCGGGACCTTCGGGTCCTCTCCTGTGAAATCCCACTTCGCAGAGATCTCACCAACAGTGATATCGAAGCTTCCATCTGAGATCTCGTCCATCTCCTTGGCCAGCTTCAGCACTTCGATGGTCTCGTCCTTTACTGTCACATACTCACCCTTTGCATGATTGATGGCGTAAACATCGCTCTCCTTCACCGTCCTGCTGAGGATCTTCTCCATCTCTCCCAGCTTATCGAAGGCCGGTGTCAGGCACTTATTGGCATCTTTTTCGTCCATTTCGTAAATGGTGATCTCGCAGGTGGTGTCAAGATAGTATCCCGACTGGCTGACCGGCTCTGCCGCTTTGCCACTGCACCCTGTCTGTGATATAATCACTACTGCTGAAAGGAAAACCAACAGCAGTACTTTTATTGATATATTGATATGTTTGGCTCTTAGTTCAGACATGATACCCCACATGATTATGTTCAAAAAAGCTGATATTTTTCTTACCATCGGCCTGATCATCATCGGCCTCGCCATGACCTGGTTCTTCGCCTCCGGAAAAACGGATCCGGAGCTGCTTCGCGTGAGCGTAGATGGTGAAGTTTACGGGACGTATCCTCTCTCAGAGGATCGCCAGATCGATGTGAAACAAGCTGGTCACACAAATAAGATTATCATATCAGACGGGACTGTTGCAATGGCATTTTCTACCTGTCACGGTCAGGACTGCGTCAAGTCCCATGCAATAAGCAAAAGCGGTGAGCAGATCGTGTGTCTTCCTAACAAAGTCGTTCTCGACATCGAAGGAGGTGAAGCCGGCTATGACTCCGTCTCCAGGTAAAAGATCAGGCGGCATCTCCCGCAGCGGGAAGGGTGCCGGCCGCATCGCCTACTGCGGTCTTCTAGCTGCACTGGCACTGATTTTCTCCTATATCGAAGTGCTGATCCCGTTCAATATCGGCGTGCCGGGAGTCAAACTCGGCATCGCGAATCTCGTTATTATCGTCGTCCTTTATAAGCTGGACTGGAAGTACGCTATGGGCGTGAATATCGTCCGCGTGATCGTAGCAGGGCTGCTGTTCACAGGAGCCTTCGGTGCGCTGTATTCGCTTGCCGGCGCTCTGCTGAGCATGGTCGTCATGGCTCTGCTCAAAAGGACGGATCTCTTTTCCGTCACCGGTGTGTCCATCGCCGGAGGTGTGACCCACAACCTGGGACAGATCCTCGTGGCGTCATTTCTGGTGTCGGATCTTCGCATGTTCATCTACTTCCCTGTGCTCATATTCTCAGGGATCGCAAGCGGTGCCATCATCGGCATCATTTCCTGGCTCATTCTGAAGCGTCTGCCGGATCTGTCATGACCGCAGGGTCTCCACAGCCACATCGATGAATTTTCTCGCTGCCGGCGACGCGCTCTTAAGAGAGTTCACCGCGATGCCCAGCGTGATATGATGCGGCGGATCGATCGGGATCTTCGCCACATCGAAATCAAGTCTCTCGGTGATGAGCTTGTTGACGATGCTCATCCCTATATTCTGCTCCACCATGGCTATGACCGGGAACGTCTCTCCCGTCTTCAGGTCCATCTCCGGATCAAGTCCATACTTCTCAAGCAAAGGTTTCACGTCTGCATCCGATCCGAGGGCAGGCATGATGAACACGTCTTCCTTCACGATGTTATTGATCGGATACTTGTCCGCCTTTGCCAGAGGATGCGATTTATTGAGCAGCGCCACCATGGGGTCATCTGCAAGGGGTATCCACTCATAAGGCATCGGCGTCTTATAGCTGGTGAAGGCCATATCCGCCCTCTTCTCTCCCAGCCACTTGTCCACTTCCTGCCGGATCCCCTCCATGATCTGTATCTCGATGTTCGGATAGTCCTTCTGGAATTTGCTGATGACTTTTGGCAGCCAGTGGGTAGCGATGCTCGGGTAGGAAGCGATGGTGACCGTACCGACTGACAGCCCGTGTATATCTGAGGCCAGCTGTGTCAGGGCTTCTTCCTGGCGCAGGAATTCTCTGACCACCGGGATGAACAATTCCCCTGCTTCTGTGACTGTTACGCCCTTCTTGTTCCTGTGCAGGAGCTTCAGATCCAGTTCCTTCTCCATGGCCTGGATCAGCTGGCTGACACCGGATGCCGTGTAGTTCAGTTTCTCCGCTGCCCCTGTGATCGTTCCCGTTTCTGCTGCATACAAAAAAGCCTTGCATCTTGCCGTTTCCATCTTGCCTCCTATATTAAGTATCGCTTAACACTCCGTTAATATTCTGTAGATTTACTTTATGTAATTTTCATTTTACTATAAGGATGTAAACAAAACAACATCAATTTATCTATATAGGAGGCTATAATATGAAGACGAATTCAGCATTTTTCAACTCAGCATCACTCGCTGTAATCTCAATGGGTATGTTCCTGGCATGCATCATCCTTCAGAGCGCAGGCACAATGTCAGCTCTCATGGGGATCTTCGCAGTGCTCTCTGTAGCATCCCTGATCCTGAACATGATCCTCGCTATCGACGAGTTCATGCAGATGAAAGAAGAAAACCGCGAGAACGTAGTGGTCCTCAAGAGCAGCAGTGACGCAGAAATGAGAAAAGTATCATAATAGTCAACTCGACCCCTTAACACATTCACTTCGTATTACACACTGAGACCCGTTGCATGGTGCAGCGGGTCTTTGGCTATGTGAATACCGCAGCCGGACATGGAACCTGCCGCAAAGCAAAAGGAGATGACGCGTATCGAGTCATCTCCTTTATTATAATCTCTCTTGAAAGTTATTCAGCTTTCGCTTCTGCAGGAGCTTCTTCCTTAGCAGGTGTCTCAGCTGCAGGTGCTTCCGCCTTAGGAGCTTCGCCTGCTTCTGCAGCCTTCTTAGCTTCAGCAGCGGCTTTCTTCTCAGCGGCAGCCTTCTTAGCTGCTTCGATCTGCTCAGGAGTCATCTTTGGCTTAGCAGGAGCCTTTTTCCTGAGATTGATGATGGCGTCTGTAGGACATTCCTTAGCACAGAGGCCGCAGTTCTTACATTTCTCAGGATCGATGTGAGCCAGGAAGTTCTCCACTGTGATCGCGTCGAACTTGCAGACTTTCTGGCACTTCATGCAGCCGATGCAGGCAGCCTGACAAGCTTTTCTTGCTACAGCGCCCTTATCTGTTGACTTACATGTTACGAATACCAGCTTGTTCTTCGGAACCATATCGATGATGTTCTGAGGGCAAGCAGTCGCGCACGCTTTGCAGCCTACACAGTTCTCTCTGTCGACCCAGGCAACACCGTTTACGATGCCGATAGCGTTGAACTGACATGAATCTACGCAGTCGCCCATACCGAGACATCCATACTTACATGCCCACTGGCCGCCGTAGAACATCTTTGCTTCTGCGCATGTGTGGATCCTTGAATCCTGCATGATCTGGTTCGTTACACCATAGTGTCCCTTACACATTACCATAGCAGTTTCAGGATCTGCAACTCCTCCTGCCAGACCCAGGATCTCAGACAGTTTTGCCTGAAGGTCAGGACCTCCGACAGGACATCTTGTGATATCATCTGTTTCGCCTTCTCCGAGGGAAGTGGCATAACCGTCACATCCAGGGAAACCGCATGCACCGCAGTTAGCGCCAGGCATTGCTTCCTGTACGAGCGCTACCTTTTCATTTACAGGTACATACATGATCTTTGATACTATCGTCAGAATGACACCGAGAATCATACCGATGGCAGCAACGATAATAGTAGGTACTACTATTGCACTCATTCGTTTACCCCCTTCCTAGCCGAAAATGCCATCAACAACACCTGAGAACATCATGAATGACATTGCCAGGATGGAAGCTGCAACGAGTGTGATAGGCGCTCCCTGGAAACACTTCGGGATGCCTGTATTGCTTTCCATTCTTTCTCTCATTCCTGCGAAGAGGACCAGAGCGAGAAGGAAACCGATTCCTGCACCGATGGAGCAGAAGATGGATTCAACATATGAGTAACCATCTGTGATGTTGTTGATCGTCAGACCGAGTACTGCGCAGTTCGTCGTGATCAGAGGGAGGAATACACCCAGTGATTTGTAGAGCGGCGGCATGTACTTCTTCAGTGTCATCTCTACCAGCTGTACCAGTGATGCGATGATCAGGATGAACACGATCGTCTGAAGATAACCAATACCGAGTTTATCAAGTATGAGGTACTGGATCGGCCATGTAACTGCTGTAGCCAGAACCATTACGAATATAACGGCAGCACCCATACCTACTGCGGAGTCCAGCTTCTTGGATACGCCCAGGAAAGGACAGATACCAAGGAACTGAGCTAATACATAGTTGTTGGTCAGGATGACTGCCAACATGATCGATAAAATACCAGTCATTATGCCTTAGCCTCCTTTCCGTCACAGCTGTCTCCCGCTTCAGGGTTGCATGTGTCTGCGAACAGACAGCCTTCACAGCTGAATTCTTTCTTGGCACCGTCCTTGGAGAAGAAGTTAACTCCAGCAATGAGGATACCGAAGATGAAGAATCCGCCTGGTGCCAGCATGAAGATACCTGCTGGTGTCCATCCCAGATGTGCCAGGATGTCGATACCGAATGCAGTACCGCTTCCCAGGAATTCTCTGATCAGTCCCATGAGACCCAGAGCCCATGTGAAACCGAGACCCATGCCGAGACCATCAAGCAGTGAATCGAACACGCCATTCTTGGAAGCGAACATCTCTGCTCTTCCCAGGATGATACAGTTTACTACGATGAGTGGGATGAACAGGCCGAGAGCCTTGTCCAGTGCCGGCAGATATGCCTTCAGTGCAAACTGTACGATTGTTACGAATGCTGCGATTACTACGATGTAGCAAGGGATCCTGACTTTATCAGGAATGATATTTCTCAAAAGTGAGATAACGATGTTAGCGCATACGAGTACGGCCAGTGTGGATACGCCCATGCCCAGTCCGTTTACTGCACTTGTCGTTACCGCCAGTGTAGGACAACATCCGAGGAGAAGTACCAGTACCGGGTTCTCCTTGATGAGGCCTTTTGTGAATACTGCTAATTTGTTTGTTTTCTTATCCATTAATTCACACCTCCGCAACTCTTAAACTGCGCCAGTGCTTCGCCAACGGAAAGGTAGATCGCATTAGCGGAGATCGTGGCTCCTGTAACTGCGTCGATGTTAGCATCGTCGTTGATGTGACTGCCTGAAGCTTCTGCGACGCCAGTGTACTGCGACAGATATTCAGGTGTCATGTCCTTCGTACCAAGTCCCGGTGTCTCGGAGTGCTCTGTGACGGTCACACCTGTGATCTTCCCATTGGCATCGATACCGGTCATTACTTTGACATCACCGCCGAATCCTTTGGAGTGGGAAGTGATCGCCATGCCGGCACCGTTGTCAGCGATGTAGCAGTCGTCGACTCCTGCGCCGAGTTTGCCGTCATACGCTGTGAATCCGTCGCCTTCCGGAAGGACCATGGCTCTTGCTTCGTTCGCAGCCTTCTCTGCATTTGCGTCGATGAGAGGCTGAGTTACGAAGTGCGTTGCTGCAAGTGCAAGTGTTGCGCACAGGCATATGCAAAGCAGCACGATAGCAGGGATGAAGTTCTCTCTGAATTTATTATTTTCCATCGCCTTCGCCTCCTTTCGCTGCCTTAGGAAGTGGGAAAGCTCTGCCTTCGCAGAATCTGTCGATGAACGGTGTCAGGATGTTCATCATCAGGATCGCGAAGGATACGCCTTCAGGATATGATCCGAATACTCTGATGAGCATGGTAAATACGCCGCATCCGATACCGAAGATGATCTTGCCCATCGGAAGTGTCGGTGAAGTTACATAGTCTGTAGCGCAGAAGAATGCACCGAGCATTACGCCGCCTGCGCAGATGTGGAAGATCGCTCCGTCAAATCCGCCCCAGATCAGACCCAGTACGAATACTGTAGCGATGAATGAAAGCGGGATGAGCGGTGATATGATCTTTCTCCAGATCAGGAAGCATCCGCCGATGATGAGTGCCAGTGCACTGATCTCACCGATACATCCGCCTGTGTTACCCAGGAAAAGATCCAGGTTCGTGTATTCTACGGAAGCAAGTGTTCCGTCGCCATGTCCCAGCTGTCCCAGCGCTGTTGCAGCCGTTACCGCATCAGGGTTTACAGCTTCTGTCACGTGGGAGATCCTTGAGATCGGCCATGATGTCATCTCTGTTGCGAAAGCGATGAACATGAATACTCTGGCCGTTACAGCAGGGTTGACCAGGTTCTGTCCAAGTCCGCCGAAGAGCTGCTTGACAACGATGATGGCTGCGAAGCAACCGACGATCGCCATCGTGTACGGCAGGCTTGATGGACAGTTCAGAGCGATCAGAAGTCCTGTGAGGGCTGCCGAAAGGTCACCTACTGTCTGTGGTCTCTTCATTATTACATTATACAGATACTCGAATAATACGCTTGCAGCCACACATACTAATGTGAGGATGAGAGCTCTTATTCCGAACTGATATACTCCGACTGCCAGTGCAGGCAGAAGTGCGAGCATAACAGTCAGCATTATCTTGGATGTGTCCGTCGGTGAGACCATATGTGGTGACGATGACACAACCAGGTTTCCGTGATATTTGTTCGCCATTACTTACTCTGCGCCTCCTTTACAACACCCTTTGCCATCTTGTTGATGAAGCTAAGTGGTCTTCTTGCAGGACAAATGTAGGAACAGCTTCCGCATTCCATGCACTGCATTACCTTAAGTGCGTCGAGCTTGCCGGCATCTCTCTGATCATATGCAGCAGCGATCGCTACAGGCAGGAGATTGAACGGACATGCTCCGTGACAACGTCCGCACTTGATGCATGCAGTTTCTTCCTGGATATCAAAACGCTTAGCGTCACCCTCGAATGAGAATGCGAGGATCGCATTGTTGTTCTTGACGATAGGCTGTTCATCTGAGTAGATTGCTCTTCCCATCATCGGTCCACCCATGAGGATCTTTCTCGGCTCTGCCTTATATCCTCCGCAGGCTTCGATAACGTCTGCGATAGCAGCGCCGATCGGAACGATGATGTTCTTAGGCTCTGCAACAGCGCTTCCGTCAACAGTGACTCTCTTCGTTGTAAGAGGTCTTCCTGTCTTGAGATGCTGTCCGATGAACGCAATCGTTGTAACGTTGGAAAGAATTACGCCATGCTGTGCAGGCAGTTCTCCGGCATTCATTGTCTTGCCGAGGATCTCGTAGATCATGACACGCTCAGCACCCTGTGGGTATCTAGCTCTGAGTACGTGAACTTCGATCTTGTCAGATGCACCGCGATCTGCGATCTCTTTGCGGAGATTTGCGATAGCATCCGGCTTGTTCTCTTCAACGCCGATGTGACCTTTGTCGAGCTGCAGCCACTTCATGATCGCCTGGACTCCGTCGATGATAGCATCTGCGTTCTCGAGCATGAGTCTGTGGTCGGATGTGATAAATGGTTCACATTCTGCTGCGTTGACGATCAGATCGTGACACTCGTCAAGGTTCTTAGGATTTAATTTGATGTGTGTAGGGAATGATGCACCACCGAGACCTACTACTCCGCTGGCTCTGATAGCCGCGATGAAATCTTCAAAGCTGTTGATTTCAGGTGGTTTAACGTCCTCTGATACTTCCTGCTTGCCATCTGTCTCGATCTCGATCATCTGATCGTATCCGCCCATGACGTTTCTCATGGTCTTGATCTGCTTGACGGTTCCTGACACGCTGGAATGGATCGGAGCACTTACGAAAGCATCTGTATCTCCTATCAGCTGGCCTACCTTGACCTGATCTCCCTTCTTAACGAGAGGCTTGCAAGGTGCACCGATGTGCTGTGACATTGAGATGCAGACAGTTTCGGGGATAGCCATTATTTCAGTCGCGCAGCCGGAAGTGTGCTTCTCGTGACTTACTTTAACGCTATTCAGGTGTTTCTGTCCCATTGTCAAAACCTTCCTTTCACTTCAGTCCAGGGAACCTGACCCCGGCCTGAAGAAATACTTTAGCATTTCCTTCAAGAGATTTGTTTTAAAAAATATGATTTCGTCTTGAAATACGCTGTCTGTGCCTAAAATTCAGACAGAATAAGAATAACATAAAAGATTGACAATTACTACACAATATTATGGAAGTCTCACAATTTTTAATAAACGTAAGAGGCACTTAAAAGTTTCTTTGAGATACATTTAAGGTTTTCTTAACACGAAAAAAACAGAACCCGTGGTCCTGCTTTCCTTTTGTTGTCTTGTCGTTTGTCGTTTGATTACATGTTTCCTTAATGGAGGGTGCCTATATCAGCGGACGCGTCTTTTAGGGGAGACGCGCCCGCAAGAGTTTCAATAGGCGGAAATGAGGTAAGGTTTTGTATGAGTAAAATAGTTTTACAAAGGAGGTTAGGTTTGACTAACTCCACTCATATAGTACCATCACTCCCAGTTAGTGTCAACAAACTTTTTCGAAAATATGAAATTATTTTTCGATCTTATCTACGCCCATGTATTTTCTCAAAGGTTCCGGGATCACGACCGATCCGTCAGCCTGCTGGAAGTTCTCCAGAACTGCTGCAGTCGTTCTTCCGATGGCAAGGCCTGATCCATTGAGTGTGTGGAGATATTCCGGCTTGCCGCCAGCTTCTCTTCTGAATCTGATGTTCGCTCTTCTTGCCTGGAAGTCCAGGAAGTTGGAGCAGGAGGAGATCTCCACATATCTGCCGTAGCTTGGCATCCATACTTCGATATCGTATGTGCATGCTGATGAGAAACCCAGATCTCCCGTGGAGAGTCTTACTACTCTGTAAGGGATGCCCAGAATCTTCAGTACTTCTTCTGCATCATTTGTCAGAGTCTCCAGTTCGTCCCAGGAGTCCTCCGGTCTGCAGAATTTAACGAGTTCTACTTTATTGAACTGGTGCTGTCTGATGAGACCTCTCGTATCTCTTCCTGCAGAACCTGCTTCTGCTCTGAAGCAAGGTGTATATGCAGTATAGTGGATCGGAAGTTCTGCTTCCGGGATGATCTCCTGCGCCAGCAGGTTCGTTACAGGAACCTCTGCTGTCGGGATCAGGAAGAAGTCCTTCTGTGGGATGTAGAACATATCCTCTTCAAACTTAGGAAGCTGACCTGTTCCTGTC
>CAMNNV010000011.1 GCA_946546075.1 uncultured Bacillota bacterium
CGAGGAAAGGATAGCCAAAACTATACATTTTTTCGTATATATCAGAAAATGTATAGTTTTGAAAACTCAGATTATACATTTTTTCGTATATATCAGAAAATGTATAATGTCGCTGTAATTTATTTACAATTCATATGGTTCGGCAACGCTTTTTCGTTAGTTAGGAGCATAAACCATGCCCCCAGAGGCAAGAAATTATACATTTTTTCTCCATGACGAAAAAATGTATAATCGGGCATGGTGAGAATATACATTTTTGCCGTATTTCAGAAAAATGTATAGTTTGACCGATTTGACTCATCTGTCCGATCGGACCGCTCAGACCAGTACTGCCGATGGCCCGATAGTATAAGTGTACAGGCCGCTTCTCGGCGGTCCTTTTTTGATGAAAAGGTCCCTGCAGATAAATTAGAAAAAGATTCAAAAAAAGAACTTTACATATGGCCTCTGCAGGTTCATAATGTTCACCGTGCGAAAAAATATGAAGGGTGAATAATATGGAATCTTTGAACGATAAAAAAGTGTTCGGTAAAGAATGGTGGAAGGATTTCCTCATCGATTTTCTGTGGGTGCTCGCGGGCTGCGTCTGCAATGCCTACGCGGTGGTGGATATCCTGCTTCCTTACGGTCTCGCTTCCGGCGGACTCAATGGTGTAGCGGTGCTGATCAATCTGGCGGTGCCCATCGATATCGCCGTGATCCTCTACGGCCTGACGGGGATCATCGTCCTGCTTGCCTGGATCTTCCTGGGGTTCGGGGAGGTACGCAAAGTATTGATGGTGTCGATCATCTCGCCGGCCACGATCTTCATTTTCGAGCAGGTGGAGCTTCCGCTTCTCGATGAGGATGATATCCTGCTGGCCTCGATTTTCTGCGGGATCTTCTACGGGCTGGCCACGGCCTGCGTGTTCCACAGAGGTTACTCCTTCGGGAGCACGGATACGCTTGCCAAGGTGCTGCGCAAAAAAGTGTGGCCGCATATCTCCCAGACCAGGATCATGACAGCCATGAACGCCGCCATCATCATCACATGTGCGTTTACTATGGGTAAGAACATAGCGCTTTATGCTCTGATTACCCAGTTCATTTCCACGGAGACCATCGAGCTGATCCTTCATGGCCTGCGCAAGAAGATGGTCCAGATCGTGATCATAACGGATAAGCACCAGATGATATGCGATCATATCATCAATAAGATGAACCGGGGCGTATCCATAAACCACGTGAAGGGTGGATACACCGGCGAAGACAGGACGGAACTGCGATTCCTTTGCACTACGAGAGAAGAAGTCGAGTTCCGCAGGTTCCTGAAAGAAATGGATCCCGACGCCTTCGTTACCGTGATCTACGTGGAGGACGTCTGGGGCAATGGCTTCAACTCCCTGGAGCCGGCACAAGATGAATAGGCTGAATCACAAGTCGCTCGCAGGGGCGGCTTGTTTTGATTTGGGGCGGCATTGCAAAAACATATGTGAAATGGTATCATTTACTGTGAAGTATTATGCGGAGGAACAGATAAATAATGACAAAAGAACTCGAATTCATCCCGGTTATACTGGGCGGAGATATTACGACATACAGCCTGGCCAGAAGCTTCCATGAGGAGTACGGCATCAAATCGATTGCGATCAGTACGGTGAAGAACTGGCTCAATTCCTATTCCAGCATCATCGACAACATCATCGAGCCGAAGATGAACGATGAGGAGACATTCAAGAAGAGACTCGTGAGCCTGGGAGAGGAATACAAGGGCAGGAAGAAGCTCCTTCTCATGGCCTGCGGCGACTGGTACGTGCGCATGATCATCGAGAACAGAGACCTTCTGGAGCCATACTATGTCATCCCTTATATCGAAGAGGAACTGCTCAACAAGCTGGTGCTCAAGGACAGCTTTTATGAGATCTGCGAGCAGACGGGCGTGGATCACCCGAAGACATTCGTGTATGACATGAAAGAAAAGCCGGAACTGGATCTGCCGTTCCCGTTCCCGGTGATCGCCAAGCCCGCAAGCAGTGCGGAGTATCACTATGCAGAGTTCCCGGGCAAGAAGAAGGTCTTCAAATTCGATACGAGGGCAGAACTTGAAGAAATGCTGGGAAATCTCGAGAAGAGCAGCTACAGCTACAAGTTTCTGATCCAGGATTTCATTCCGGGAGACGACAACAACATGCACATCCTCACCTGCTATGTGGACAAGAACCACAAGGTGAGATTCATGTCATTTGGTAAGACCATCGTCGAGGATCACGGCATCAATGCCATCGGCAACCCTGTGGCCATCATCAACCAGGTGAACCGGGAAGTCATGGACCAGTCCGTGAAGTTCCTCGAGAGCGTAGGCTACACAGGCTTCGCCAACTTCGATATCAAATACGACAGCAGAGACGGAAGTTACAATTATTTTGAGATAAATACGAGACTGGGAAGGAGCAATTTCTACGTAACGGGAAGCGGCTTCAACGCAGTCAAATGGATCGTGGATGAACTCATCTATGGCAAGGAATTCGACGAGGAGATGGTGATCGCAGATAACGAGAACCTCTACACCGTCATCCCGAAATCCATCGTGATGTCCTATGCAGGAAACGATGAGATCAGAGCCCAGGTCGAGCGCCTCTATAAGGAAGGCAAAGTATCGAACCCGATCGACTACCCGGCTGAAAAGAACATCATTCACAAACTTTACGTGAAGTACTTCATGCACCAGCAGAAGAAGCGCTTCGAGGGCTTCATGAAGGCAGAAGGAGTCCCGAAGTACAAAGGATGAGGTGCGTCGGCGCGCAGCAGAGGAGTGAAGTGATATGAAGGATTCTGTAGGTATCATAGGCGGCGTAGGTCCCATGGCCACCGTCTATTTCATGGATCTGATAATAAGTATGACGGAAGCTGAGAAAGACCAGGATCATATCAATATGCTGGTATCGAACCATGCCACGATCCCTGACAGGACGGAATACATCATGGGAAGAAGCAGCGAATCTCCGGAAGCATCGATGGTAGAAGATGCCATGATGCTGGAACGCAGCGGATGCGGCTTCCTGGTGATCCCTTGCAATACCGCCCACAACTTCTACGGGAAAATCAACGATGCGGCCGGCATACCGGTGCTGAACATCATACAGGAAACCATCGATTTTTCGAGAGCAAAGGGCGCAGCAAGAGGCAGGCAGATCGGAACTCTCGGCATCATGGCTACAGAAGGGACCGTAGTGTCAGACATCTACGGCAGATATTGCGAACCGGAGGGGATAAGCACATGTTATCCTGACCCGGAATACCAGAAAAAAGTAAACCACATCATTTATGACTGCATCAAGGCAGGGCTTCCCGTATCGGAAGAAGAAATGATGGAAGTCATAGATCATCTGAGAGACAAGGGGGCAGATGCCATCGTCATGGGCTGCACGGAGCTTTCCGTCGCATACAAGGACCTTGATCTCGGAAGCAAAAATGAGGATCTCGTAGACTCCCTCGATGCACTGGCAAGAGCGACGATAACGAAGAGCGGCAGGAAGATAAGACAGGAGAAGAAGTGAGCACAGGCCTTTGGATCATAATAGCAAAGATCGCAGGATCGCTGATCCTGGGGATAGCCGGCGGCTTCATGGCGATATACATCTTTAACAAGATGCCGGCAGCCTGGCTGTGTGACTACGGGGAGACCCCGGATCCCATATTGTCGGATCCTCAGGTCCAGAGAGTCAAAGGCTTCCCGTGGAGATGGATCTACGCGGCAGGATTCGTGTGTCTGCTGCTGAGGCTCTCCTTTGTGGATATCCAGTTTGCTGCAGCAGGATTTTTCGCCTGCTGGGCTCTGCTGATCGTAGGTCTTGCGGATCTCAAATACATGGTGATCCCGGACCAGTTCGTGATCATGCTGGCCTTGTCGGCGATGGGATTCATACCGTACCATGAGACCTTCACGGACATCGTGTTTGGAGCGCTCCTTGGAGGAGGCGTCATGATCATGACAGCCCTTCTGGGCGGTGCTGCCTTCAAAAAAGAAGTCATGGGATTCGGGGATGTGAAGCTCTTCGCATCTCTGGGACTGGCCCTGGGGCTTCAGGGCACCCTCGTGACCCTGGCAGGAGCATCCATCACGGCAGGCATCGCAGCCGCCATAGGACTTGCCGGCGGTAAATACAAAAAAGACGACGCTAAACCTCTCGGCCCGTACATCAGTGGCTGGGGCATCATCTATATTTTCGTGATCTGGCCGTTCCTCCTGCAGCAGGCGGCATAGAATATACATATGATAAGAAACATCCTGCTAACAATCGAATACGACGGGACTGGCTTTCACGGCTGGCAGAAGCAGCCGGGACAGACTACGGTGCAGGGACATCTGGAAACGGTCATGAGCAGGCTGTTCAAGACAGAGATCTCCTTAAACGGCACCAGCAGGACCGATGCAGGCGTGCACGCTTTGGGGCAGAGAGCTTCCTTCATCTCGGATCTGGGGATCCCGACGGAGAAGATCCCGCTGGTGGTGAACAACGCCCTGTGTGGAGCGGAACGCGGACCCTTTGCGATCGCGCCGGTCAGGATCAAGGCGGCAGAGGAGATGCCCATGGATTTCCACGCCAGATTCGATGCGGCAGGGAAGGAATACATATACAGCATAAGGACAGGCAAAGAACCTGATATTTTCAGGAGAAACTTCGTGTATCACGTGGCGGAGCAGCTGGATACGGGAGCCATGCGCAAAGGATGCGAGGCTCTCATCGGGACCCACGACTTCAAGTCTTTTGAGAGTTCCGGAGGAAACCCGAGGCTCACCACGGTGAGGACGATCTACAAGGCGCAGATCAGCGAAGATGAACCGGGAGAAATACGTTTTACCATACGCGGGGACGGATTCCTCTACAATATGGTGAGGATCATCACAGGGACCCTGGTGGACATAGGACTTGGGAAGATAGCGGCAGAAGATATGCCGGATATAATAGAAGCTCGTGACAGGAGCAGAGCAGGGCATACAGCGCCTCCGGGCGGACTGTGCCTGGCAGAAGTGTTTTATGATGAAGCAAAGCTGAAAGGCTGAAGCGGGAGGAAACCTTATGGACAAGAGACCTAGCTGGGATTCGTATTTTATGGAAATGGCGGAGCTCGTTGCGAAACGATCCACATGCATCCGGAGAAACGTGGGCGCTGTGGTGGTGCAGGACAGACGCATTGTCGCAACGGGATATAACGGAGCACCGAAGGGGCTTGCACACTGCAACGAGATCGAGGGCGGTTGCCTGAGACAGAGACTCGGCATCCCATCGGGAGAGCGCCACGAAATGTGCAGAGCGCTCCATGCAGAGCAGAACGCTATCATCCAGGCTGCGACTTCCGGACAGAGCGTGGAAGGTGCAACGATCTACATCACACACCAGCCATGCGTCATCTGCGCTAAGATGATCATCAACGCAGGAATCGAAAAAATAATCGTGAAAGAAGGTTACCCTGATGAACTTTCGACACAGCTTCTCGAAGAGGCAGGCCGTAAGATAGTAATGTTAGGAGATCAGAAGTGACAGCAACGAGTTTTGATTTATGGGCGCCGCTGTTTGTGGCATTTGCAGTTGCCTTAGTGGCGACACCCATATCAATAAAAGTAGCACCGCGAATAGGTGCCATGGACATACCAAAGGACGACAGGCGAATGCACAGCAATGTGATACCGCGTTTCGGAGGAGCTGCGATATTCCTCGGAATGATGGTGTCGATGCTGATTTTCGCAAGAGACCACGAGGATTCCATGAGCGCTTTTTTGGGGTGCTGTATTATATTTGGCATGGGATTGATCGACGATATCAAGACCCTCAGCCCGCTGTTCAAACTGCTTGGGCAGATCGGGGCTGCCGCTGCTGTATACGCTACAGGACTGAAGATCGAGTTCATCACGAATTTCTTTACAGGGGATGACACGAACATCATGCTGGGAGATATCGCCTGCTGTATCTGTACGATAATCTGGATCGTCGCCATCACGAATGCCGTGAACCTCATAGACGGTCTCGATGGTCTGGCAGCGGGAATATGCATCATCTCCACCCTTTGCATAGGATACGTATCGTACATCCACGGTCAGTATGTGCCGACGGTAGCGATGATGATCATTGCAGGTTCTGCTTTGGGATTCCTGCCGTTCAATTTCCATCCTGCCAGGACTTTCATGGGCGACTGCGGATCACAGCTTCTGGGCTTTGCCATCGCGGCCTTCAGTATCATGGGCAGCGTCAAAGGTCCTACGGTGGTGGTCGTGGTGATACCGGCGCTGGTGCTGGGACTTCCGATCGTGGACACGGTATTTGCCATTATAAGAAGACTCATGAACCACCAGCCAATCAGCATGGGCGATAAACAGCACCTTCATCACAGGATCATGCGCGCTGGGTACGGACAGAGGCGTTCTGTGATGCTGATGTACTGTCTCAGCGGTATCCTCGGGGTCGTGGCCGTTCTCTACAGCAGGCAGCTCTTCGTCGAAAGCGTCGGGCTCGTAGCCGTTGCCATCATGCTTCTTTACGTACTTCTGTCGGATACGGGCAACAGAAATACGAACGTAAGAGGTGTCAAGATCAAGAAGAAGGACGAGCGGGATCAATAAAGAGAAACTATAAAAGAATAAAAAGAAATTTTAAACCAGTAGAAATATTCAGACAATAATGTTATAATCGTGAAGTATAATCATACTGCATACAAGATTTGGGGCAAGGTCTATGACGGATTTAACAGAATTCAAAAGTGATATAGTTAAGTGTGTACTGATCGTTGCCGCAATCGCTGAGATCATTTCGATTCCTATATTAGGATTTAGCCTGCTGTTTACCGCAGGTCTTATTGTGGGCACAGCAGTCACGATCCTGAACTTCGTGCTCCTCGTCAAGGCAGGCGAGAAGGTCATGGAGGCGAAGCGGGCGATGCCTATGGTCGGCGGATACTTCGTAAGACTTGTGATATACGGAGTATTCTTTGTGGCAGCCGTCAAGGTAGGCATGCATGCTGCGATAGGATGTGCAGTTGGTTTTGTCTGTCTCCATGTGGGGATCATGGTCACTTATCTGATCGTCTACGGACTGTTCAAGAAAAAGAAGAACCCACTCAATGACTGGACAGAGCCAAAAGAGTGGAATGATCTGAGCGTATATGACGATGAAGATGATGACTGGAACAAGTAAGTTAAAGGAGGGAAGTGTATGGAATTAGGTCCTAAAATACTAGGTCATCTAGGACCCATACCGATCACCGAGACGGTTGTCTGGGGTTGGATATTCAGCGTACTGATCCTGGCCTTCGCATTTCTTTCGACACGGAAGATGCAAAGGATCCCGAAGGGACTTCAGGGTGTCGCCGAATGGATCGTAGAATTCGTCTATAACATGGTAAGGGATGTTATGGGCGAAGCGGGCGAGAGATTCGCCCCGTATATGGGCACCTTGCTCATATTCCTTATTCCGGGAAGCATGTTGGGACTTCTGGACTGCAGGCCACTTGCAGCAGATCTGAACTGTACAGCACCGCTTGCCATCGTATCGTTTGTAATGATCCATTACAACGCCGTTAAAGCAAAGACTGCGAAGGGCTATATCAAAGAACTGTCATCGCCATTCGCATTCATGCTGCCGATGAACATCATCAGTGACAGTATGTTCCCGGTAACTCTGGCAATGCGACTTTTCGGTAACCTGCTGGCAGGCGTCATCGTAATGACCCTGATCTATCATGGACTGGAGCACCTTTCGACGATGATCGGATCGCCGCTTCCGTTCTTCCAGCTCATTATCCCGCTGCCGCTGAACGCATTCTTCGATATGTTCGAGCCGGTACTTCAGGGATATATATTCGTTATGTTAACAATGGTATTCACTTCGAATGCAAGACAGGTAGAAGAATAAAATACCATCAGATAATAAGGAGGAAACAAAAATGACAGGTATTACATCAGAAGCTCTCATAATGGCATTCTCAGCACTCGGAGCAGGAGCTGCAATGATCGCAATGGCCGGTGTAGGTATCGGTATCGGATTCAACGCAGGTAAAACAGTAGAGGGTACTGCAAGACAGCCGGAAGCTCAGGGAACACTCCTGAAACTCATGCTGATCGGTGTTGCACTTACAGAGACAGCAGGTATCTTTGCTCTGATCATCTCGATCATGCTTCTCTTTGCAAATCCTTTCGTATAAACCGACTGAATCAGTTTTAGCAACGGTATAAAAGAAAGGAGGAAATGCTATGAATGCAGGGATCATCGAACTGAACGGATCGATGCTCATGATATTGATAAATGTCGTGATTCTTTACATCCTTCTGAAGCGTTTCTTCTGGGAAAAAGTCAGGAAGTTCATGCTGGACAGACAGGCAGCCGTACAGGATGCTTTTGACAGTGCAGAGGCCATGAACAGAAGGGCTGACGAGAAAATGCAGAACTACTCCAAACGCATCGCGAATGTGGAGGAAGAAGGCAGAGAAATCATTAGGCAGGCAAAGGCCAGAGCCGATGTCCAGGCTAAAGACATAGTAGATAATGCGCACAAAGAAGCCGGCGATATCATCGCGAAGGCTGAGCGTACTATCCAGGTAGAACGTGAAAAGGCTACCGCAGAGATGAGAGACGAGATCGCTTCACTGGCACTGCTGGCAGCAGAGCAGATCGTAGAAAAAGAGATCCAGGCTGAGGGCCAGGATGCGGTCATAGATGAAGTATTGAATAAGGCAAGGAGCACAGGATGGCAGAGTTAACTGTTGACAGGACATACGGCACTGCCTTGTTTGAGGCTGCCGGTGACCTCGGCAAAAAGGACGAGATCCTTGAAGAAACGACCGGGCTTCTGGAGCTTCTCAAAAATGAACCTGACTTCAAGGCTTTCATCAGTCACCCTTCCATCTCCAACAGAGATAAGAAGGAAGTGATCAGCAAAGTATTTGAAGGCAAGGTAAGCGAAGAACTGCTGAACTTCATGTACGTCCTCGTAGATAAGGGCAGAACACTGCATCTTGAGGGCATACTTAAGATGTACGGTAAGCTTGTGATGGAAGAAGCAGGTTTCACCGATGGTACTGTTTATTCAGTAGTTCCCCTGGATGATGCCAGGATACAAGAGCTGGAGGGAGAAGTCTCGAAGCTCCTTAGAAAAAAAGTTAAATTGACTAATGAACTGGATCCCAAACTGATAGGAGGCATCAAGATCCTTGCAGAAGGTAAACTTCTGGATCTTTCTATCAGGAAACGATTTGACGATCTGGAAGGTCAGATCAAGTTACAGGCAGGGAGGTAAGTAATGAATCTGAGACCCGAAGAAATCAGTGCAGTCATAAAAGAACAGATCAAGAATTACAAGAGCCAGATGGAGGTATCAGATTTTGGTACTGTTATCGAAGTAGGCGACGGTATTTCTCGTGTATATGGTCTTGAAAACTGCATGTCAGGAGAACTCCTCGAGTTCCCCGGCAATACTTACGGAATGGCGCTGAACCTCGAGCAGGACAACGTCGGAGCCGTTATTCTGGGCTCTGACAGAGAAATCAAAGAGGGCGACATCGTCAAGCCGACAGGTACTGTAGTAGAGGTTCCTGTAGGCGAGAACATGCTGGGCCGTGTCGTAAACGCACTTGGCCAGCCTATCGATGGCAAAGGCCCTATTATTACAGAGAAAACGAGACCTATCGAGTGTCCGGCACCGGGCGTACTGGCAAGAAAGTCAGTACACCAGCCTTTGCAGACAGGTATTAAGGCTATCGACTCAATGATCCCTATCGGTAAGGGACAGAGAGAACTTATCATAGGCGACAGACAGACAGGTAAGACTGCTATCGCCATCGATACGATCCTGAACCAGAAAGGACAGGATGTAATCTGTATTTACGTGGCTATCGGCCAGAAGAATTCCACAGTAGCACAGCTCGTGCAGACTTTGGAAGATAAGGGCGCTATGGAGTACACCATCGTCGTATCCGCTACGGCATCGGAATCTGCACCGCTGCAGTACATAGCACCGTACGCCGGAGTAAGTATCGGCGAAAACTTTATGTATGAAGGCAAGCACGTCCTCATCGTTTACGACGATCTTTCGAAGCACGCCGTTGCATATCGTGCAATGTCACTGCTTCTGAGAAGACCACCTGGACGTGAAGCATACCCTGGAGATGTATTCTATCTTCACTCCAGACTCCTGGAGAGAGCTGCGAAGCTTTCCGACGAGCTGGGCGGCGGCTCCATCACAGCACTGCCGATCATCGAGACGCAGGCCGGAGACGTATCAGCATACATCCCGACAAACGTAATTTCCATTACAGACGGACAGATCTACCTTGAAACAGAGCTGTTCTTCTCAGGACAGAGACCTGCAGTAAACGCCGGTATCTCCGTATCCCGAGTAGGTGGTAACGCTCAGATCAAGGCGATGAAGAAGGTATCAAGTTCAGTCAAGCTGGAACTGGCTCAGTACAGAGAACTTGCGAACTTCTCACAGTTCGGTTCCGACGTAGACAAGGAAACAAAAGAAAGACTGGCACACGGAAGACTCCTCATGGAGATCCTGAAGCAGCCGCAGTACAACCCGATTCCTGTAGCAAACCAGGTAATGCTCATCTATGCTGCTATCAACCATCACATGAAGGAGATCCCTATCGAGCAGGTCAAGGCCTTCGAGGCAGGTCTCTACGAGTTCATGGATGTCCACTATCCTAACGTGGCAAAGATCATCAATGAAACAGGAGAACTCACTGCTGAGGCAGAAGAAGACCTCAAGAAGGGTATAGAAACGTTCAAACAGGAATTCTCCAAATCGTTATAACAAGCATTTGATATAAAAATGAGGAGGTGTGAGAATGGCAGCTGAAAGTATGCAGGACATCAAGCGACGTATACGAAGCATTGGAAGCACTGAGCATATCACCAATGCCATGAAGCTTGTGTCTGCCGGCAAACTCAGGAAGGCCAAAGCCATCTTCGAGCGCACAAACGAGAACTCACACTACATAACCAATGCAATAGAAGAACTGTTCACCAACGGTAAGGACATCCCCGAACAATACCTTTCCTCAGAAGACAAATTCGTCGACAGAACATGTTACGTCATCATCACGTCAAGCAAAGGACTGTGCGGTGGTTTCAACAGTAACGTGATCAAAGAAGCCGAGCGTCAGATGATGCTTCTGGGCGGAGACTCTGTGATCTTCGCCATCGGCTCCAAAGGAAAGGAATATTTCGAGAAACGCGGATACAACATCTTCAATGATTACATGGCTCCTCCGGAAGAGATCACTCCTCGTGAAGCGAGAGAGATCGGAGAACCGATCATCGACCTGTATAACAAGGGTGAGATCGGAAGAATCGTCATGGTATCCACGGAATTCGTCAGTACGATGGAGCAGAGGGTCAGGACAAAAGTCCTGCTGCCTTTCGATGTTGAGATGAACCCTGAAGTAGGCACATCAAAATTCATCGAATATGAGCCTTCTGTAGAAGAAGTTTTCAACTACCTCGTTCCTAAGTATGTTGAGATGATGATCTATTCAGCAGTCGTTGAGTCAGCAACATGCGAACATGCCGCCAGAAGGACGGCCATGGAGAACGCAACGGACAACGCCAGAGAGATCCTCGGCGAACTGTCGCTGTACTACAACAGAGCAAGACAGGCTGCTATTACGGATGAGATAATAGAGATCGTTGCCGGTTCTGAGGCACAGGGTTAAGGAGGCAGATTAATGAACAAAGGAAAAATACATCAGATCGTCGGTCCTGTAATCGACGTGAAGTTCAGCGAAGATAATATGCCTGAACTGCTGAATGCTATCCATATCGAATACGAAGGCAGAACGATAGTAGCAGAGGTAGCCCAGCACATCGGCGATGATGTAGCAAGATGTATCGCACTGTCATCGACAGACGGACTTTCCAGAGGAATGGAAGTCGTCGATACAGGAGAACCGATCAAGATTTCCGTAGGTAAGGAAGTCCTGGGAAGGATGTTCAACGTAGTAGGTGAGACCATCGATGAGAAGGGTCCTATCGAAACGGAGATGAAGGCATCCATCCACAGACCTGCACCGAAGTTCGAAGATCAGGATACTTCCGCTCAGATCTTCGAGACAGGTATCAAGGTAATCGACCTGATCGCGCCGTACACAAGAGGTGGTAAAGTAGGCCTCTTCGGCGGTGCCGGCGTAGGTAAGACAGTACTGATCCAGGAGCTCATCAACAATATCGCAAAGGAACACGGTGGTATTTCCGTATTCACAGGTGTAGGTGAGAGAACAAGAGAAGGTAACGACCTGTACTACGAAATGATCGAGTCAGGCGTTATTGACAAGACAGCCATGGTATTCGGACAGATGAACGAACCACCTGGTGCAAGAATGAGAGTTGCACTGACAGGTCTTACGATGGCTGAATACTTCAGAGATGAAGAGAACCAGGACGTACTCCTGTTCATCGACAATATTTTCAGATTCACACAGGCAGGTTCGGAAGTATCCGCACTGCTGGGTCGTGTACCATCAGCCGTAGGTTATCAGCCTACACTGGCAACGGAGATGGGTGCTCTTCAGGAGAGAATCACTTCCACGAAGAAGGGATCCATCACATCCGTACAGGCTGTATACGTACCTGCAGACGACCTTACGGACCCTGCACCAGCAACAACCTTTGCACATCTGGATGCTACGACAGTACTCAGCAGATCCATCGCAGAACTGGGTATCTACCCTGCAGTAGACCCGCTCGAATCCACATCCAGGATCATGGATCCGCTCATCCTCGGACAGGAACACTACGAGACTGCCAGAGGCGTACAGGAAGTACTCCAGAGATACAATGAACTTCAGGATATCATCGCCATCCTCGGTATGGACGAACTGTCCGATGAAGATAAGCTGACCGTTAACAGAGCACGTAAGATCCAGAGATTCCTGGGTCAGCCGTTCAGCGTAGCGTCACAGTTCACAGGCATGGAAGGTAAGTACGTTCCAATCAAGGAAACCATCAGATCCTTCAAGGAGATCCTCGAAGGTAAGCACGATGAGATTCCTGAGCAGATGTTCCTGTTCAAGGGCAGCATCGATGAAGTCGTTGAAGCATACGAAGCAAGCAAGAAATAACGTCAGTTAGCGCTAAAGAAGCGAGGTCAGAATATGGCTAACACTGTAAGATTAGAAATAGTGACCCCGGCCAAAAGCTTTTATCGCGGAGACGTGGAACTGGTGATCGCCAGGACACTCAGCGGTGATGAAGGCTATATGGCGGGACATACGTGGGGCTGTAAACTCCTCGACATCGGCGAACTCTGGATCAGAGAAGCCGGTGCAGAGCCTAATGTCTACAAGCTTGCATCCGTAGGTGGCGGCTTCATAGACATCAAGGACACGATCATCATTTATACAGACTCCATCGAGTGGTCAAAAGAGATCGACGTGGCAAGAGCGGAAGAAGAGCAGGCCAAAATGGAGGAGTGGCTCAGAGAGAATGAGGCAACTGCTCCGGACTATCTTGTTGCTCGTGCCAAGAATCAGATCAAAAAGAGCATCAACCGCAAGGCAGTCGCTGCCGGCGGCAGGATGAATATGAAGAATAACTAGTTGCTTGTGGGAACCGGCCCCTGTGAATCCATCACTTGCGGGCTGGTCACTATGGAAGGAGGTAAACATGTCCGATAACACAAGAACAGCCCTCATCGGGATCATTGTGGAGGATCCGAATTCGGTAGAAGCGCTCAACGATCTTCTTCACCAGTACCGGGATTCCATCATTGGCCGCATGGGCGTACCTCATCCGTCAAAGTCCATGTCCATCATCAGCATCGCCATCGATGCAGATCAGGACGTGATCAGCGCCCTCTCCGGTAAACTCGGAGCACTGGACGGCGTATCCACAAAGACCATCTATTCGAAGAACTAGTTGCAAAGCACCTAAGCCCCGCACACGCGGGGCTTTTTTGTATACGCAGGCGCGGCGGATGTGGTAAGATAATGAATAGAAACAGTTCAACGGAGGAACAAATGAGAAAACTTTTGATCGTAATAGATATGCAGAACGATTTCATCGACGGCTCGCTGGGGACGCCGGAGGCTGTCGAAATCGTAGAAAATGTGAAGGCGAAGATCCGGGAATATGAGCCGGGAAATATCTTCGTCACGATGGATACCCATGGGCCGGACTACCTGCAGACCCAGGAGGGCAGAAATCTTCCTGTGGAGCACTGCATCAAGGGAACGGATGGCTGGCAGATCCGCAGCGACATCGCAGAACTTTTAGCGGGGGCGGCGATCTACGAGAAGCCGACCTTTGGCAGCGAGAAGCTGGCTGCAGACATCAAAGGGATATCCGAGAAAGAAGAAATCGAACTGGAACTCATCGGACTTTGTACCGACATCTGCGTGATATCCAACGCTTTGCTGCTCAAGGCAGCGATGCCGGAAGTAAAGATCGAAGCAGATCCAAGCTGCTGTGCGGGCGTCACACCGCAGAAGCATGAAGCGGCGCTGGAGACGATGAGATCCTGTCAGGTCATTTGCTAAGGAGGAAACCATGGCCAACAACCAGAAGGTGGAACAGCGCCTTGAGAACATGAAAAAGTTCTACATCAAAGCCGGCGAACTGGTGGACAAGCTGCCGGATTCGATCCCTGGTCCTACGCGGAGCATGATCAAGAACACCATCATCGGAGATGAAGATCTGAAGGAACTGATGGACGGAATCGACCAGCACAGGCCGCCGCGGATCTTCCTGATCGGAAGGACCGGAGTCGGCAAGAGCAGCCTGATCAATGCCCTTTGCGGTGCCTATGTGGCAAAAGTGAGCGACACCGTGAGCTGCACAAAGCACGCCGAGGCGTATCACTGCATGGACGAGGACCGGATCCTCATGGATATTCTCGATACCAGAGGCATCGCCGAGTCCGAGAGTCTGGATACCGACAGGACGGCAGAGCAGATGCTCATCGATCAGATCAATGAGTTCTCCCCGGACGTTGCCATCATGATGCTCAACTGCACCCACAGAGACGACATCGTTTCCGACGTGGAGTTCATGAAGAGAGTCGCAAAGGATTACGAGGATCTGAACACGGTGCGTCTCCCGATCGTGGTCGTCGTCAACAAGTGCGACGAGATGGCGCCTTCGCGCCACAAGACACCGTCGGATTATCCGGCCAAGAAACTCGAGAAAATCGAAGAAATGGTCCTCTACTACAAGAAGATCATCGTGGGCCGCGGCCTGAAGATCGACCACATCCTGCCGGTCTCATCCCTCATCGACTGGATGACTCCGGACGGGATCGAAGTGGCCGTAGAAGAGATCAATAACCTTCCGCAGGAAGACATCGATAATCTGGAAATCGCCTTTGACGGACGGTACAGGATCGATGAACTGCTGGACCTTTTAGAAGATGCCATCCAGGATTTCGAGGCGCAGATGGGTCTGCGGATGGCGGCAAGACTGAATGAAGTAGTTATGAGATTCGCGAAGCATCTTACTAAGATCTTCTCCGGTATGGCTGCGACGGTGGCATTGACACCGATACCTGTCTCAGACTTCTACATCCTGCTCCTTTTGCAGAGCATACT
>CAMNNV010000012.1 GCA_946546075.1 uncultured Bacillota bacterium
AAGCCTTGCCTTTTCTCCGCCGCTGAGGCTTCCCACCTCCAGGAAGACCTGCTCCCCTCTGAAGAGGAAACGGGCAAGTATGTTCCTCAATTCTCCATCCGTATAGAGCCGGTATTCATCGTGCAGTTCATCGATGACAGTATTGGCGTCGTTCAGGAGCTGCTGTCCCTGATCGTAGTAGCCCGGCTGGACATTGTGACCGATCTTGATCCTTCCCGATGTCGGTGTGATCTCTCCCAGCAGCATCCGCAAAAGCGTCGTCTTGCCTGTGCCGTTCGCACCGATGATGCAGACTCTTTCGCCCCTCTTGATGTCCAGATCCACATCGCAGAAAAGCTCTCTGGCACGGCTTCCGTAGCCGAAGGTCTTCGACAGGCCCTCCGCATACAGGACGTCCTTGCCGCTTCGGAAATTCTCACTGAAGTTCAGTTTCAGTCCGCTGTTTCCCGTGGCCGGTCTGTCCATGAGGTCCATCGCCGCCAGCCGCTTCTCTCTGGAAGCTGCACGCTTGGCGAGTTTCTCCGTTCCACGCTGCTTGAACCTGCGGATCATCTCTTCCTGGCGTTTCACCTCGGTCTGCTGCTTCTCGTACTTTCGCATCTGTGCTTCCCTGCGGGCTTTGCGCTCCGATGCATAGAAGCTGTAATTGCCTTCGTATATGTTCAGGTGATGGTTCTCGACTTCGAAGATCCTGGTCACCGTCTGGTCCAGAAAGTATCTGTCGTGGGATACGATGACGATGGTGCCTTTGTAGCCCTTGAGATACTGCTCCAGCCACTTGAGCGTGCCGATATCCAGATGGTTCGTAGGCTCGTCCAGAAACAGCAGGTCCGGTTTTCGCAGCAGCAGGCATGCCAGGGCAAGCCTCGTCTTCTCTCCGCCGCTGAGTGTGGAGATCTTCTTGTTGTACGTCTCTTCCCCGAAGGCCATGCTGGTGAGGATACCGTTCATTTCACTTTTGTATGAGTAGCCGCCGCTTCTTCCGAACTGCTCATGGAGCTGATCGTATCGGTCCAGGAGGTCCCTGCTTCTGGCAGGGTCGTCGTCCCCCAGCTCCTCCACCTGCCTGAGGATATCCTCCATCTCCGCTTCCATCTTCGGAAATCCTGAGAATATGGCCTCGACTTCCTCGATCACGGTGTTCTCAGAATCGAATTCCCCTGTCTGTTTGAGATATCCGATCCTGGTATCCCCGGAAATAAAGCAGTCGCCGCCGTCTGCCTCCAGCTCGCCTGTGAGCACACGAAGCAAGGTAGTCTTACCGGCGCCGTTTACGCCTATAAGTCCTACCCTTTCGCCTTTGTTGATGTGGAAGGAGACGTTCTCCAGGATCACATCAGTCCCATATACTTTTGTCAGATCTTTTGCTGATAAAATGATCACGTTTCTTCTCTAAAGCTCCAGATTAGGTATGGCATCGAGGTCCAGTCCATCGGTGCCTCCTGCCATGTATTTATAATATGCCGCACAGCCGATCATTGCCGCGTTGTCCGTGCAAAGGATCGGCGACGGTCTGTAAAGTGCGATGCCGTTCTTATCACACTGCTGCTGCATCATCTCGCGCAGTCTCGAATTGGCCGCGACTCCTCCTGCCATAACGATCTTGTCCTTGCCCAGATCCTTTGCTGCACTCATGGTCTTGTCCACGATGACGTCCAGCACTGCCGCCTGGAATCCCGCCGCAACGTCAGGAACGTGTATCTCTCTTCCAGCCTGTTTCTCCGAATTGATGTAGTTGAGCACCCCTGTTTTGATGCCGCTGAAACTGAAGTCGAGGCTTCCCTTCTCCAGATATACTCTCTTGAAATGGACCGCTTCCGGATCTCCTTCCTTGGCGATCTTATCGATCAGCGGACCTCCCGGATATCCGAGTCCCAGAACTCTCGCCACCTTGTCGTAGGCTTCTCCCACGGCATCGTCTCTCGTGCCTCCGAGAACGTGGAAATCCGTGTAGGATCTGACTTCCACGAGATTCGTGTGTCCCCCAGATACCACAAGTGCCATAAACGGTGGTTCCAGTTCCGGATGCTCTATGAAATTGGCGCTGATATGCCCTGCGATATGGTTCACGCCTACGAGAGGCTTGCCGCATGCCAGAGCATATGCCTTCGCTGTTGCAAGCCCTATGAGGAGTGCTCCCACGAGCCCCGGCCCGTATGTCACTCCGATCACATCGATATCATCCATGGAGGCTCCCGCCTCTTCGAGAGCGGAATCCACCACCCAGTTGACGTTGGTAAGGTGCTGTCTCGACGCGATCTCCGGTACTACGCCGCCGTAGAGCTTATGTGTCTCGATCTGTGATGATATAATATTCGATCTCACATCGCGGCCATCCAGAACGACTGCTGCGGCTGTTTCATCGCAGCTCGATTCTATGGCCAGCACTGCAAGTTTCCCGTCTATCATGGTTCCTCCTGCTGTTCTATTCTTCATGACGCCACATTATGAGGGCGTCTTCTCCGTTGTTCTGATAGTATTTCTTCCGCCGTCCCTCTGTCTTGAAGCCCATCTTCTCGTACAGCCCGATGGCTGCCGCATTCGATGGTCTGACTTCCAGAGTATGATGTTTGATCCCACCAGACGTCGTGATCCGGATCATGTCCTCCAGGATCCGCTGGGCGATATGCTTTCCCCTGTGGGCAGGATGAACGGCCACATTCGTTACTTGACCTTCGTCCAGAAGGCACCATATCCCCATATATCCGACCGCCTCGTCCTCTTCCGTTGCCAGAAGATAGAGAGCATGGGGATTCTCGCGAAGCTCAAAGCTTATGGAATCCAGCGACCATGGATCTTCAAAACATGCCTTTTCCAGTTCCCATATGGCTGTGGCATCTTCCTCACCGGCTTTTCTGATGATCAGATCTGCCATATCACTTCGCTCCCGCTGCCTGTTTCTCTTTGAGTTTGCGCTCTGCTTCCGGTATCCTCATATATTCCGGCATCAGCTCTTCATAGGAAACGGTATCGCCACACGCCATCTTCTCGGCACCCATCTGGGCCACCGTCTCGGCGTGCTGATATCTGACCGACGCATCCGCCATTTCGTATCCGCCGCTTCTGAGTGCTTCGATCTTCTCCCGGTATATATCACAGGCATCTCCCATGAGGTATACATTCGAATATCCTTCGATCTTTGCCATGAATTCTTCCAAAGTATACGGAGCGGCTTCCACGACCTGCTCGATCCCATCTTCACCGATCTCGTAGGCCCCTGCGTATACCTGGCTCCTTCTGGCATCCAGCATCGGGCAGATCACCGCACCCTTTGCATGATCGCTGCCACGGAGTGCCAGAGCTTCCAGGCTGGAAACGCTGATGCACGGGATGTCCAGCATCTGGGATATGGCTCTCGCTGAGGATATGCCTATCCTGATGCCCGTAAAAGAACCCGGACCTGCTGATACTGCGATACCGGAAATGTCCGAAACGCTGATGCCGCTCTTGTCCAGGACGTATTGCACCTGGGGCATGAGATTCTGCAGGTGAGAATACTTGTCGTTACCTTCTACGCAGGCCAGTATCTCCTTTCCGTCAGATACTGCCACCGACGCGAAGGCTCCTGTGGTTTCTATCGCTAAAATGTACATGTATATATCCTCTCTCCTTCATTCTGCCCGTATTCGATCCTGATGCGGATCGCATCCTCAGGGATCAGATCCTCTATGATATCGGCCCATTCCACTACGCTCACGCCTTCGCCGTAGAAGTACTCTTCGTATCCAAGCTCGAACATCTCTTCTTCGTCTCCGATGCGGTATACATCGAAATGATAGAGCGGGAGTCTGCCTCCGTAATACTCTTTGACGATGGTGAAGGTAGGGCTGGTGATGACAGCTTCGATCCCGAGGCCTGCTGCAATGGCCTTGGTCAGAGTGGTCTTACCCGCGCCAAGATCGCCTGTCAGCGCCACGACGCTTCCAGGTACTAATTTATCTGCCAGACTGCGTCCGAAATCGGCAGTCTCTTTTTCATTGCTGATTTTTATGATTTCTTCGTTTCTCATATCATAAACTCTTGAGATATTCTATTTCTTCCTTCGTAAGTTTCCTGTAGTGGCCTGACATCAGCCTGCCCAGTCTGACGTCTCCTATGGCGGTGCGCTCCAGGGTCTGGACTTTGTTGCCGACTGCTGAGAACATCTTTCTCACCTGACGGTTCTTGCCTTCGTGTATCTGGATCTCCACTACTGCGTGGCGCGGCATCTGCTTGATGACTTTCACCCTCGCAGGGGATGTGACGAATCCGCCGATATCGACGCCCTTTCGGAGCTTTGCGATTTTCTGATCGCTGAGCACGCCTGCAACCGTAGCCACATAAGTCTTCCACACTTCGTGTTTCGGATGGGTGAGGGAGTATGTGAGCTGCCCGTCATTGGTCATGATCAGAAGTCCTGTGGTGTTATAGTCGAGCCTTCCCACCGGGAACAATCTCTCAGGGATGTCATCCACCAGTTCTGCCACAGTAGCCCTGCCCTTATCATCCTCCATGGTGGTGATGTATCCGAGGGGCTTGTTGAGCACCACATATACCTTGCTCTGTGCCGGTTCGATGAGTTTGCCGTTGACAGTTACTCTGTCACCATCTTCGACGACGATACCCATCTGTCTTACGACTGCACCGTTCAGTTTGACATTGCCTGCGGCGATCAGTTCGTCCGCTTTTCTTCTGCTGCATATACCTGCTGCAGCGATGTATTTATTCAGTCTCATAACGGCTGTTCCTTTCACATATTCCCTTGATTTTATCACAAAAAACTATGCTTGAAAACCTTGTCACAAAATACATGACTGGTGTACTATGTGACTGTGACTAAGATTTTATGGGAGGCAATCAACATGCGTGATGAATTCAGGCACCTGATGCTGCAGCTCGATTCCATGGCTGTTTTCGGAGGCATCAAAAAAGATCCCGTCATTTCGGCTCTCACGAAGCTTCTGGGCGCTCTGGCAGATGAGCGGCCTGCAGACGAGACGATCCCGCTCTACAGCAAAGTGCTCTCTGAACTGTACCCGGTATCGAGCGACCTCGGGTCATATATCACAAGACTCATAACAGAAGATGACAACTTCTATATCCGTGATGTTGCATCCGGCAAACAGCCGGATGAGACGATTTCCCGTGCCCTGAACAACGAGTTGGCTATACTTCAGACCCTCGCTATGCTGCCATGCTCCACGATAAAGGACGCCATCGGATTCGATGATTTCCTGCCGCTTTGGACCAACGGCACTGCGGACATACAGTATGAGTTCATGAAGAAGCTGGACAACATCAAAAAGACTGGTTACGGCATGTATGCGAAGTACAATTTCTTCCGCCTCGAAAACTCGAAGATCGTACCAGTCAAACATCCTGATTACCATACTCTTGACCAGCTGTTCGAATACGAGAGAGAACGGGAGCTGATCATCCGGAACACCAAGGCTCTCATCGACGGCACCGGAGCGAACAACATCCTTCTGTACGGAGATGCCGGCACAGGCAAGAGCACGACCATCAAGGCCGTGGCTGCACACTTTGCGCCTCAGGGACTGAGGATCGTCGAGGTCAAGAAGAACCAGCTCTATCAGATCCCGAACATAATGGAAGAACTGTCTTCGAACCCACTGAAGTTCATCCTTTTCATCGATGACTTGAGTTTCAGCGGAAACGACGACAACTTCTCCGCTCTCAAGGCAACGCTCGAGGGAAGCATCTCGGGAACCGGAAACAACGTGGCCATCTATGCTACCAGCAACAGGCGCCATCTCGTCAAGGAGTCCTTCGAAGACCGCATGGGAAGCGAGCTCCACGCCAACGATACGCTGCAGGAGACCATGAGCCTTGCGGCCCGTTTCGGCCTTACGATCACGTTCCAAAAGCCGTCAAAGGACGATTACCTCAGCATCGTGCGCTCCCTTGCGACGGAATACGGCATAGAGATGGACGACGAGACACTATTCAGCAAAGCAGAAGCTTTCGCGATACGAAAAAACGGCAGAAGCCCGAGAACGGCACGCCAGTTCATCGAACTTCTGAAGATCGGAATATGAAAATAACGCCCGCCAAATGGCGGGCGATTTTTATTAAGGTGTCTGCTGTTCCTGCATCACGTAATATTTACCTGTTGCGGGATCTCTATAGACGGTACCCATTTCTTCCAGGTTGGAATTCTCGTTGATCTGCTGGGTAGCTGTGCCGTCCATGCCGTTTACTTCATACATCTGGGATGCATCCGGCATGATCTCACCTGTCTCACTTACGTTCACGTTCCAGCTGATGATCAGCGCCAAGAGAAGTCCGCAGGCAAATACCAGCATGGCATCTGCCATGTTGCCGACACCTTCCATAGGGTTGATTTCTTCTGATTTTCTTGCTGCACGAAGTCTGCCGCGCTTACCTGTTACCTTCATTACTGTCTGCCCCCTTCCTGTGTCTCAAAGAAGTGCAGTAGTTCATCGAAGGACATATCATCCGTGGATCTCATCTGTCCTGTAGGTCTCTGCTGCATGGAGCTCTGTCTCTGCGCTGCTGCCTGCATGCGAGCGTTCTCCTGCTGCGCCTCTACGGCTGCCCTTCTTCTGGCTGCCTCCTGCTGTGCCGCTACGGCCGCCTGTCTTCTGGCCGCTTCCTGCTGCGCTGCTAATACAGCCTGTCTTCTGGCATTTTCATTTGCTGCAGGGCTTGTCTGGGCATCCATCTGCGCCTGTCTTCTGGCCGCTTCCTGTCTGGCTGCCATAGCCTGCATGCGTGCAGCCTCCTGCTGTGCTTCTACTGCAGCCCTCTTTCTTGCTGCTTCCGCCACTGCTTCACTCTGGAAGTTCTGGGTCTGCTGCATCGCCTGTCTGGACGGTGACGGCTGAGCAGGGCTCTGCTTTGGTGCTGCCGGCTGAACGTTCTGTGCCATCTGCGGTGTCTGGACCGGCTGTGCGTTCTGGACCGGCTGTGCCGGAACAGTCTGTGCTGTCTTAGGCTGTGCAGGTTTCGTCGTCTTCACGGTCTGCTGGGCCTTGACACGCTCATTTGTCTGTACGTCGAGAACCGTCTCCATGATGGTCTCGAGACCGATCATGTATTCTTCATACCATCCTTTGCGGATGCCGGATATTACGTAACTTACGGCACCTGAGATCAAGCCTGCAACCGTAGTATCAAAAGCGATGAGCAGTGATTCTGCAAGTGTTGCGGCGTCTCCTTCTCCGAGGGCGATAAGTCCGGGGCCGAGAGGGATCAATGTACCCATGAGACCAAACATCGGGGCGACTCTGGCTGTAAGATCTGTGATCTTCGTGATCTTGGCATATCTGCTTTCTTCGTCTGCGATGAGCTGACGAGCCAGCGCCTCTCTCGTATCGTCTGCGTAGTCAGGTCTGCTGATGAGTTCCTGCACAGCAGCCTTCTGACGCTTGAGAAGACCGCTCTTGTTGATGACTTCTTTCATCTGCTCTGAGCTCTTGCCCTGGAGCTCATCGACGAGCTTCGGTATATTCATTTTCAGGCTCTTGCGCTCCGAAAAGATCTCTGCTACGAAGCTTCCCAGCATCACTACTGTGAGCAGTATGAGCAGTATCAATATGATGATTGTTGGAATCTGCAGCGCGCTGCTTACCGCACGTAATACTTCTGTAACTATATATGACATTTTGTCCCTCCTGGCTTGCTATTATTTCTTCTTGATGATTTTCTTGAGTGGATTCTTCTTTGCTGCAGATGGATCCTTTGGTGTTTTCACCTTCGGTCCCATCATATCGGTACGGAATCTTCTTACTCTTCCTACTGCACCCATACCACATGCTGCCGCTGCAACGGCTGCCGAGCCGACTCCTGTCCCGATGTCTACGCCGTCTTCATCCCAGTCTTCTTCGCCGTAGGCATCTTCTTCGTCGTAATAATCACTGTCGTCATAGGCTTCATCCTCTGTATATGCATCAGTGTCGGTGCTATCCGGCATCTGTGCACTGGTAAGTGTGACTTCTTTTACCGTCATCATGCCCGGTACAGGCTTCATTGCAGTGCTGCTGGTCTCTGTAGTCTGGGATGATGAGGTTGTGGATCTCGTGGTGGACCGGGTGTAAGATCTATGGCTGTAACTGCGATAGCTGCGGCCGGATCTGTAACTGCCGCGCTTGTATGTATAGGACTTACGGGCACTGGACTTGTTGGTGGTTTCCTTTTCCCCGACCTTGACATTCGCAGATGCAGACACTTTGCCATTATATTCTGCGGATGCCGTTATGACTGCAGAACCTTTTTTCTTGGCTGTGACCTTACCGCTCTTATCTACGGTAGCGACCTTGGAATTGCTGCTGCTCCACTTGATATTGTTATTTATATCGGGGTTTCCGGCTTTGTACTTCTCATCCCACTTGAGTGTGGCAGAGAACTTCTTCGTCTGCCCTTCCTTGAGGGTCGCACTGCCGGGACTGATCGTCATCGTGCCTTCCGATACGTCCGACCTGTCGGCATCAAACTCCGTCACCATATCAAGTTCGTCCCATTCTGTAGTCCCATCGGGATAATACAGTCTGTATGCCGTATCTTCAGGATCGATCTCCTGCATCGGATAGATGAGCAGGATCTTATCGAAGTCACCAGCCATGATCCCCACATCGCCGTAGCCCAGGCCTTTTATCCCGTCTCCGATATCCGCCAGTTCCACGAGCTGCTTGAGGGTTATCGCATTGACGGTATACTTGTTTTCGACCGGATTTCCTTCCTCATCCTCTTCCGTTATCGTCACTTCTTTCGTCTTCTTCGGTTTGATCTTTGACACGTCAGAAAGGCTCACTGTTTTCGCCACTTTCTTGCCATTCTTATACTCAACGTGTATCGTCAGATCCCCGTCTGCCGCGAATGCCTGCATCGGCAGAAGTGAGACCACTGCGAAGCATTGCAGCGCAAATACGCATACGATGCACCATATCATCAATATGCGTCTTTTGCCTCCGGTTCTATTATTTCCTGTGAGATTTCCCATTATACCCTCGTGTTCTTATGTCAGTCTATAACTCCTCCGCTAACCTTGCTGCTTCCTCAAGGAGCGGCTCTTTCTCGTTGTGTATGCGTTCTTCTATCACCGCTTCAAGGAGCCCGTCGAGCACTTTGCCCACGGCAGGCCCTTTGATGTCCAGCTCCCGCATGATATCATTGCCATCTACAAGAAGATCCTTTAATTTGAAGCATTCCTCGTCTGCCAGGATCTTCTCCAGCATCACCTTGATCTCATCAAATCGCTGGATCAGCTCCGGTATCACGTGTCCCGTGGCAAGATTATCCGCCCTTTTGATCTCCAGGAGCTCGAACAGCACCTCGGGTCCGAACTTCCTGAGCCATTTCTTCAGAAGCTTCGGATCTTTGCGAAACAGAAGATCGTGATATTTCGTGAGCAGTGCCACCCTTTCGATCGTGAAGGAATCCGCCTTGAGCTCCCGCAAAATCTCTTCTGCGTGCTCTGCGCTCACTGCCGGATGCCCATAAAAGTGCCCGATCCCCTTCTCATCCATGGTGAACGTGTCAGGCTTGCCCACATCGTGCAAAAGCCCCGCGATCTTCATGTACACCAGGTTCTCTTCATTCGTCCGGATGTTCTCCATGCAGCGTACGCAGTGCTCCAGCACATCGTACTTATGATAGGAATTATGCTGCAGGAACCCTTTCATCCTGTTAAGATGCGGGATCACGGTCCCCAGAATCAAAGTATACTCCATGATCACCTGCCCTGCATAGGGTGCAGTCACTAGTTTTTTGAATTCAGAGTAGATGCGCTCCTTCGAGATATCCGTCAAAAGATGGGCGCAGTCATACATGGCATCCCTTGTCTGCGGCTCGATCTCAAAGCCCAGCTGCGCTGCGAATCGTACAGCTCTCATGATTCTGAGTGCATCCTCACCAAACCGCTCTTGCGGATCTCCCACAGCCCGGATCGTCTTACTCTCAAGATCATCCATCCCTCCGAAAGGATCTCTGACCTCTCCGTTCTCCCCCAAAGCCATGGCATTTATGGTAAAATCACGCCGCGCAAGATCCAGGGTGATATCCGTTACGAAATGGACCTCGTCCGGGTGCCGTCTGTCTGAGTAACTCCCTTCCGTCCGGAACGTCGTGATCTCCACCGGCTCCCCGTCATACAAAAGCGTCACGGTGCCGTGCTTCAGCCCCGTATCTATCACTTTATCGTCTGCGAAAACGCGTTTCACTTCATCCGGCGTCGCTGCCGTAGTCACGTCGATATCGCCGGCCTGCCGTCCCAGAATGGCATCGCGAACACAGCCCCCTACGAAATAAGCTTCATAGCCGGCATCATTCAGCCTTCTGATGATCTCCCCTTCACGGGATGCTGCAAGCTGCCTGATATCCATCGCATCGCCTCTCGATATCCTATAATAACTAACCATAATTGTAACACAAACACCGTCAGGTTAGGCACACCAAATTAACTTGCCCCGCAAATGCCTTGTTTCACAGTATGGAAGCCCCCATATGCATCCTTCTGATGCGTCTAAATGTTGCCTGTCCCATGCAGTCTATAGTATAATTATACAGTTATAATTGATTGAAAGGATGTAACAATGGCAAACGGCCAGATACTCGAAGAAAAATTAAGAACTCATCGCAGAGCTCTTCATATGATACCGGAGATCGACAGGGATCTTCCGGAAACGAAAGACTATCTCATGTCGGTGCTCGGTGAACTGAAGTGCAGCTTCACATTCCTTTGCGGAAGCGGCATATGCGCATTCTTTGATTTCGGAAAAGATCACGCCATCGCTTTTCGCTCTGACATGGATGCACTTCCTGTAGAGGAAGCCACCGGCGCAGAATACGCCTCAAAACACCCGGGCTTCATGCACGCCTGCGGCCACGACGGTCATATGGCCATGGTCCTGGGACTGGCAGAATACGTGGACACTTTGGAGGACTGCCCTCACAACGTCCTTCTGATTTTCCAGCCTGCTGAGGAGACTTTGGGTGGTGCAGAAGAGATCTGCAAAAGCGGCATCCTGGCAGAGCACAATGTCAAAGCCGTGTTTGGCATACATATGTGGCCTTTCCTGCCTGCGGGAGTCATCGGCTCAAGGCCGGGCGCTCTGATGCCGAGATCCGCCGAGATCAACATCGACATCAAGGGCACAGCAGCCCACGGCACTTCGCCATATGACGGACTGGACGCCCTTTTCATCACGACAGAATACGTGCAGGAACTCTATCGGGAACATGCAAAACGTCCCGGTGCCGTTCCGCGCTTCGCCCCGGGGATCGGCGATATCGAATACAAAGCATCCGCGAGTCCCGATGAGCGCACGGTGATCCATCTGGGCCGCATGATGAGCGGTTATGCCAGAAACATCGTGTCCGATTATTCCCATCTTCTTGGAACGATCCGGGCCTACGACGACGAATCATTCGCAGAACTCGTGGAACTCATAACGGGCAAACTCGCCGAAATGGAAGAGTTATTCGGCTGCTCAACGAACTTTACGAGAAGCGAAGGATATCCGCCTGTGATCAACGATAAGGGGCTCTACGAGGTGGTCCTGCCTTTGGCGTCTGCACTTGAAGGTGGCTACGAGCAGATGGCAGATCCACTGATGATTTCAGAGGACTTCTCATTCTACGGCCACTATGCACCGGCAGTATTCTTCCTTTTGGGAACCGGCACGGGGATCTCCCTCCACAGCACGGATTTCGATTTCGACGAAAGCGTTCTGGTAAGGGGATTCGAGCTATATAAATCACTTTTGCTACACACAGATTTCACAAGCCTGTGATACTCTTTATCTATGCTTGGATACGTCAGGATCGATAAAGGCGAACTCAAGGTTCGTGAATATGATACATACATGGGCTACTACTGCGGCGTCTGCAAATCCATTGGCAGAAGATACGGCCAGCTTCCCAGGATGGTGCTCAGCTTCGATGCTGCATTTCTGGCGCTGATGCTGGCGTCTCTTGATGAGAAGAAGGATGCGCTTTCTCAGGAGCACTGCATCGTCCATCACATCCAGAAGAAACCTGTTATCCGAAACGAAGCCATCGATTATGCTGCCGATGTCATGCTCATCCTGGCATGGTACAAACTAGCGGACGATGTGCAGGATGAAGGCAAGTTGTCTGCGAAGGCTGCCATGACGGCTTTTCGCGGTGTACACCGCAAGCTCTATGGGAAATACACGGCGCTTTGCGACGACATGGAGAGACTCCTGTCGCAGCTGACCGCTTTGGAGAAAGAGAAGTGCGCGAGCCTGGATCAGGCTGCCGACTGTTTTTCTCAGATCATGCGCATCATTTTTGAAGATGGCGTGCGGAGATTGTATGGGGAAGATCACCCCGGAGGGGCTTTGCTTGGAGATATCGGTTATCATCTGGGCAAGTGGATCTACCTTGCGGATGCCATCGACGATCTGGAGGAGAACAGGACCGACGGCGCATACAATCCGCTGTTTTTCCGCTTCGAGATCGGGGCGCATGAGACCATCCCGGATTTCAAAGAAAGGATCCTGGGAGATCTCAGATTCAATATGTTTCAATACCTCGCTGTGATCAGCCAGCGCCTTGACGGGCTTGACATGGCAAAGCACAAGGGGATAATAGATAATATAGTTTATTTTGGACTCAACCATCAGACCAGAATACTTCTGTTCGGGCCTGATGCAACTACGAAAACCGACATAGGAGGAGCAGACGATGAATCCATATGAGATCCTGGGTGTACCCGAAAACGCATCGGAAGAGGAGATCAAAAAGGCTTATAAAGAATTAGTGAAGAAGTATCATCCTGACAAGTATCAGGACAATCCTCTTGCTGATCTTGCTGAGGCCAAGCTCCAGGAGGTCAACGAGGCTTACGATACGATAATGAAGCAGAAGCAGAGTCAGTCCCAGAGCTATGGCTACGGATACGGCGGCTCTTCTTACGGTTCCTATGGCTCCGGTTCTTACGGAAGCTATGGTTCTTCCGGTGCAGGCAGTTCAGGCGGAAGCGGCACTCCTGACTACATGAATATCAGAAGAAGGCTCGATGCCAACGATCTGCGTGGCGCAGAGACCATGCTCAATTCCACTCGGGACAGAAGCGCGGAATGGTTCTTCCTTGCCGGCATGCTTTCGTACAAGAAGGGCTGGTACGATGATGCACTGAACAAGCTGCGCACTGCAACGACGATGCAGCCATCGAACCCGGAATACAAGCAGACGTATGCGAGACTCATGGCTATGGGAGGACAGTATCAGAACCAGGCTTACGGCCGCGGCTACGGCACAAGCGACGATATGTGCTGTCAGGCACTCCAGTGCTACATCTGCGCAGACTGCTGCTGTGACTGCATGTGATCGGAGGACATCGGGTCATGGATCGCAGACAGTCAAAAACAACTTTTAAGATCACAATGGGCGGGATTTATCTCGCCCTCACGCTTATATTCCTGTGGGGCGCAGGCTTCGTGCCCGGTATCGAGTTGACCCTATTTGCCTGCAGTTCTTTCTTCACGGCATTCATGCTCCTTGAGGCAGGAGTCGGTGGATCCGTGCTGATCTTCGCAGCCGCATCCCTGCTGGGCTTCATCCTGCTGCCGAACAAGCTTGCCATGGTTCCCTACGTTTTCTTCTTCGGCTACTACGGCATCCTGAAATTCTACATCGAAAAGCTCCGTACTGCTAAGACCCAGGTCGTGGTGAAGCTGCTGTTTTTCGCCGGTATCCTGACGGTCTCCCTCACGCTGTTCATGAAAGTGCTGGCGTCTTCGGTGACGCTGCCGGACTACCCTGCAGGCGTCCTCATCTCCGGCGGTACTGTGATGCTGTTTCTCTATGATTATATCTATACTTACGTGATCAATTTCTATGCCGGCAGGATCCGGCCGAAGTTCCGGCGCTGAGCGGGCTGGCGATAGTACGCACATATGAAACCACAAGAAAAGAGACCGCCGATCGGCGGTCTCTGTCATTATGACTATTCTGTTGTAAAGGTCAGGTCGTTTCCGTCTGTATCCATGACCACATTGTCACCGTCTTTGATCGTTCCGCGTATGATCTCCCCTGCGATCTGCGTCTCCACGCTTCTCTGCAGGAATCTCTTGATCGGTCTTGCGCCGTACGCCGGATCATAAGCTTCACGGGCGATGAACTTCTTAGCCTCGTCGGTCATCCTCATGCTGATATCCTTGTCAGCAAGTCTTCTCTCGATGTCTTTCATGGAGAGTTCGATGATGCCTTCGATCTGCTCTTCTGTCAGCGGCGAGAATACGATGATGTCATCGATACGGTTGAGGAATTCCGGTCTGAAGTACTTCTTCGTCTCGTCTTCCACTTTCTGTTTCACTTCTTCGGATACGGTGCCGTCCTCCCTGATCCCATCGATCAGGTAGTTGCTGCCGATGTTGGAAGTCATGATGACGATGGTGTTCTTGAAGTCCACCGTACGTCCCTGGTTATCCGTAAGTCTTCCGTCGTCCAGAAGCTGCAAAAGAATGTTGAACACATCCGGATGCGCTTTCTCGATCTCATCGAAAAGGATGACGCTGTACGGCTTACGGCGAACGGCTTCTGTCAGCTGACCGCCTTCATCGTATCCAACGTATCCCGGAGGCGCTCCGACGAGTCTCGAAACGGAGTGCTTCTCCATGTACTCGGACATATCGATTCTTACCATATTCTTTTCGGAGTCGAACAGTGCTTCCGAAAGTGCCTTGGCAAGTTCTGTCTTACCTACACCGGTAGGTCCCAGGAAGATGAAGGATCCGATCGGTCTGTGCTCGTCCTTGAGGCCTGCACGGGCTCTGAGGACAGCTTCTGCGACGCTCTTGACGCCTTCTTCCTGTCCGATGACTCTCTTGTGGAGTATATCAGGAAGTTTCAGGAGTTTCTCACGTTCTGATTCTACTAATTTAGCAACAGGGATACCGGTCCACGCAGAGATGACCTCTGCGATCTCTTCTTCTCCGACTTCTTCGCTGAGAAGTCTCTTTTCTTTCGCAGTTTCCGCTTTCTCCTGTTCTTCCTGAAGTTTCTTCTCAAGATCAGGCACGGTGCCGTACTTCAGCTGTGCCAGTTTCTCGAGGTCGTAGTTACGTTCTGCTTCTTCCATCTCATGTCTCACCTCATCCAGCTGCTGCTTGATGGCTTTGACCTGTACGATGGCCTGCTTCTCTCCTTCCCACTGGGCTCTCATGGCATTGCTCTCATCTCTCAGTTCTGAAAGCTCCTTCTCCAGGTGCTCCAGACGGGCCTTAGAAGCTTTATCCGTTTCCTTGCTGAGCGCCTGCTTCTCGATTTCCAGCTGCATGATCTTACGGGAGATCTCATCGAGTTCTGACGGCATGCTGTCGATCTCTGTCCTGATCTTTGATGCCGCTTCATCCATGAGGTCGATGGCCTTATCCGGCAGGAATCGGTCGCTGATGTACCGGTCGCTCAAAGTAGCGCAGGCAATCAAAGCGTTGTCGGTGATGCGAACACCGTGGTGTATCTCGAAGCGCTCTTTGAGTCCTCTCAGGATGGAGATGGTATCTTCCACTGTCGGCTGATCCACCATGACCTTCTGGAATCTTCTCTC
>CAMNNV010000013.1 GCA_946546075.1 uncultured Bacillota bacterium
TTGTCATTCAAAGTAATGAAAATGTCTTTGCTTTGTTCCATTCCTTTACCTCTCATTAACTTATTTATGGAAATACAATAACTGAAACGAATTTGATGTCCTTACAGGTGGTAGTAACCGGCCTCGTAAGGATTTGCCCCGAACTTGTTCTCTTCCGGATTCGATGCCCACATGAGCATGATGAAGAGGATCGCCCATCCGATGATCGGCACACACCAGAGCAGCTGCCACCAGTTGCTTCTGTCTGAGTCGTGGAGTCTTCTGGATGATGCAGTAAAGAACGGGATCATACTGATAATGTAGTACGCGCCCTGTATATAAACGAATGGGCCGCCCACTCTGTATGAGAGCATGGTGAGCAGGATCATGACGAATACGTTGCATGCGAATGCTTCCCAGTATCTGTCGCGGCGCATCCTGCCAACTAAGCTTTTCCAGTTTTTCCAGATATCGATGTAGGATTCAATAAACATTGCTTTACCTCCCACTTTGGAATGCCTTTCCTTTAACTTGCGTTTATTCTATCTTTGCTGCGGTTTAATTTGAATACGAGAAAACCCCCATTTATCTATGGGGGTTTTACGCAAATTCAGAATATTTAAATGTATTTCACTTTTTACCTGCGGCTGTCCGTAGGTGCTATGCTGCCGTAATTCTCGTCCGCCGAATCACTCCAGACCTTGTTACAGAGCACTCCCAGGAAGAGGACCCAGGCGATGAGGAAGAACCAGATCATCAGAGCTATGACGGATGAAAGAGCTCCGTACAGGATATCGTATCCCGCCAGGGATGTTGCGTACTTGGAGTAGGCCATGGTAACGACCAACAGGCCTACTGATGCGAAAATACTTCCCGGTATGATGCTTCGGAAGGTCACACGTACCGTAGGCATGATCCAGTAGTTGTAGCTCACCATCAGGAAGTAAAGTATGCCGCCCACGACCCATCTGAGCTTCATCCATGTCTGGTCACCTGAGAAAGTATCATCCACGTGGAGGACTGCCAGTACCGCATTAAAAATCAGCTGTCCGTAGATCAGTATCACGATAGCGAATACGATCGTGATGATCGTCATCGCCATGGTCCTGATCGCCCGGAACCGTTCGATGAAGTAATTACGTCCTGTCGATGTACCATCTGACATGGTGTAGTTGGTGATCCTCATGATCGCAAAGGATGCACGGGAGCCCGCCCACAACGCGATGACAGCAAAGATCACGTTCGTGAATCCCGCTGACGAGAACGTGAAGAGCCCCTGTACGAGGGATGATACCTGTTTGCCGGTATATCCTTCGATGAGAGCCAGTGCAGTGTCCATATTGATGTTAAAAAGACCCAGTATCTGCGTCACGATGATCATGATCGGCGTGATCGACAGAAACAGATAGAACGCAACCTGCGCTGCGAACCCCTGGTAATATGGATCCTGCATCTCTTTGAAACCCAGTATGATCATTTTTGCAAACTTTCTTCTGAGTTTAGCCATTTAGGAATTCTCCCTTTCTATGAGAAGCTGCCTCAATTTGATCAGAGCATTCGCCCTGTGGCTGATGCTGTTCTTGACTTCAGGCGGTATGACACCGAAGGTATGATCATAGCCCACAGGTTTGAAGTAAGGGTCGTAACCGAAGCCACCTGAACCTTCTGCCTCCAGCATGATATGACCTTCGATCTCCCCTCTTGCAACGAGAGTTTCTCCATCAGGATAGATCAGAGTGATAACAGCAACGTATCTCGCTGTGCGTTTCTCGTATGGAACATCCTTGAGAAGTTCTACCATCTTAGCGTTATTCGCATTATCATCATGCTGATCGCCTGCAAATCTGGCAGAATGTACTCCCGGAGCACCACCGAGTGCATCGATCATGATCCCGGAATCATCTGCGATAGTCGGCATGCCGCTGACCTTCATGATCTCATACGCCTTCTTATAGGAATTCTCCTCGAAAGTCTCGCCGTCTTCCACGATTTCGATATCCGGAATATCCGCTTCATCTCTCGGTATGATCTTGAAGCCGAATTCCTTCATGATGGCATCGATCTCGCGGATCTTGCCCTTGTTCTGCGTTGCTGCGATTACTATCTTTTCCATTGGTTTCCTCTTTTCTTACTAATATACTATTATATCATAGAAACAGGAGAAATCCTAACGCCCCCAGTCCTATGCCGCTCAGTGCCCCCGCGATCACGTCCTTTCTGAAATGGACGCCTGCAAGCACTCTCGTAACAGCGAGAAGGCACCCGCATATTCCCAGGAGGATCCCAATAGCAGGATAGAACCACCAGGCGGTAAAGGCTATGATAAACGAAGAGAACACGTGGCGGCTCGGAAATGATTTCCCCTTCGTATTTTTCACCACCAGAGGCTTCGTATCGAACACTTCGTAGGGACGCGGTGCATTGAGAAAATACCGGAACACGCTGAGGATCACGAATCCGGCGGCAGGAACGACTACGGCCTGCCATGCATCCGGCACTCCTTTGCAGAAGAGATAGATGAGAAAACAAGGGTAAAAGACATAGGAAATATACGTCAGAACTTTGCCTCCCTTCGTTACGAAGACAAAGAGCCAATGTCTTTTCCTTACTTCATCCAGCTTTTTGATGTATTCTGTCCTATCCATCTTCTTCTCCTCATGCAATAAGGGACGCATACGCGCCCCTATTTCACTGATTCTTCTATTACGTTTCTCATTTCAGGGATCTCGATGACCTTGTCGTGTCTTACGGTTTTCTTGTCCAGATCTCTGAGTCCGTAAGGTATATCCACTCCCGTCTCAGCATGAAGTGCTTCGATGAATCGGAAGCCGTTTTCTTCTTCCGGAAGTCCTATGGATCTTGCCGCACTGTCCGCGAATTTATATGCGCTCGCTGTGGATGCGATAAGCGTCGCACGATCGTCGCCCGTCTCTTTGACGTAATCGCTGTATACTTTGTAAGCCACAGCAGTATGGGTATCCATCAGATAATCATTGTCTTTGTACATGCTGCCGATGGTCTCGTTCGTTTCTTCTACTGTCGCGAATCCACCCCAGAATGATTTCAGGCCTTCTCTGATCTGCTCGGAGACCTCGTACTTCTTGTCTTTCTCCAGGGAATCCATGAGTGCCTTGATCTCATCTCCGTTGTCGCCGGAAAGATGATAGAGGAGTCTCTCCAGGTTGGAGCTGATCAGGATATCCATGGATGGAGAATTCGTCAGATAGAACTCTCTGTTCGTATCGTATACGCCAGTCTCGATAAAATCTGTGAGGATCTTGTTCTTGTTGGAAGCGCAGATGAACTTGTTTACCGGTATGCCCATCTTTCCTGCATAGTACGCTGCCAGGATGTTGCCGAAGTTACCTGTAGGAACGACGATATTTATGGCATCCCCTGCCTTGATGACGCCGCGCTTTACCAGCTGTGCATAACCGTATACATAGTATGCTACCTGCGGTACCAGTCTTCCGATGTTGATGGAGTTTGCAGAACTGAGCTTGCAGCCTGCCTCTGCCAGTTTCTCTGCGAAATCGCTGTCGTTGAATATTTTCTTGACGCCGGTCTGTGCATCGTCAAAATTGCCTTCGATGGCGAAGACATGAGTGTTCTCGCCTTCCTGGGTCACCATCTGTCTTTCCTGCACCTGGCTCACGCCCTGGTTCGGGAAGAATACGATGATCTCCGTGCCCGGTACGTCTGCAAAGCCCTCCAGGGCAGCTTTTCCTGTATCACCGGAAGTTGCTGTGAGGATGCAGATCTTCTTGTCTTCCTTCTCCTTCTTCATGGCTGTTGTGAGAAGGTACGGCAGGATGCTCAGGGCCATGTCCTTGAATGCGGCCGTCTTGCCGTGATACAGTTCGAGGAAGTATGCTCCCCCGGCATTTACTACAGGGACGACTTCTTCTGCGTCGAACTTGCTGTCATATGCTCCTTCTACACAGGCTCTCATTTCTTCTGCTGTGTAGTCGGTAAAGAATGCGCTGATGATATTGTATGCCACTTCCTTGTATGGCATCTGTGCAAGTTCTTCTATGGAAACGGGAAGCTGAGGTACGCTGTCCGGCACGTAGAGTCCCTTGTCCTCTGCTATGCCTTTGATGACAGCCTGTGCAGCCGTCTTGATATCGCTGCTTCCCCTTGTGCTCTTATAATTGATCATTTTTCAATACTCCTTCAAGATTCTCAATGTAATTCACGATCACGTCCACGTCAGCCAGTGCACCCTTGCCTGTGGTGCCGCATGCCAGCAGTGATGTCTTCGGATCGATGAAATTGTATCCGTAACTTGCGAGCTTCTCCAGATTGTCCTGCACAATCGGATTCTCATACATATTCGTATTCATCGCAGGCGCCATGACCATGATTGCCTGATTATGAGCTGCCAGTATAGTCGAGGTCAGCATGTCATCCGCAATGCCGGATGCGACCTTCCCTATGATATCTGCAGACGCAGGGATCACAGCCACCACATCCGCCAGGTCTGCAAGATATATGTGGTTTACTGCTGCAGGATCATCCTCATCAAAGGTGTCGGTATACACCTTATTTTTGCTCAGTGTCTGCAAAGTCAGCGGGGTTATGAATTTGCTGCCCGCTTCCGTCAGAATAACGTACACATTATGCCCGTCCTTAGTCAGTCTGCTCGTTACGTCCGCTGCTTTGTATGCGGAGATACTTCCTGATACTCCGAGTACGATGTTCATCATACGCCTCCTGTTATCTGTTTTTTACCTGTTCGGTCACACGTTTCGCGATCATGCGGCCGATCTCATCCTTTGTTTCCATGGTATCCACACTGCCGTCTCGGTGAACGAGATAGCCTCTGTGCTTACCATTTCCTATCTCTGAAAGGTCATTGGCCAGAACAAAATCACAGTCGTTCTTTTTCATGAGATTCGTGGCCACTTCTATCAGTTCCTCGTGAGGCACGCTGCTCAGCAGCTTGAATCCCACAAGCAAAGTGTCCGGGCTCGCAGGCTTGATCGTACTGATCACCTTCGGTGTGCGTTTCAGTATGATCGCCAGATCATCGATGGATGAACTGATCTTATGACCCTGGATCTTGTCCGACTTGACGCCTGTCCTGATAGCTTCGACCGTTGTGACTTCATCCACCATGTAATCGCTGACTGCCATGGCGTGGATCACAGCATCGATGTCGTCATTCCTGAGCACATCACCCAGCTTCTCCAGAAGATCGATGGTGCCGCCTATGGTGACAGGTTCAACCAGTTCGTCTTCCGGCCAGAGAGCTTTCTCTCCGTGCAGATAATAGATCTTCTCGATATCCTGACGGTATCCGTCAAGAAAAGCTCTGCCTATGGCAAGGCCAAGGCTTCCGGTGGAAGTGTTCGTTATCTTCCTTACGTCATCAATGGGCTCTGAAGTGCCCCCGGCAGTAATCACGATCTTCATTTTATCAGGACCTCGTTTCGTATTTTTTCCTAACTTAATAATTTTAAATGGTAAGAGGGTTTCCTGTCAATATATGATATAATGGCTGGTACAGGTTAAAATATGGAGGATATATATATGGATAGAAAAAGTGTTTGGAGTTCATATACTCCGGAAGCTCTGGAGGAGCTTCAGAATCTTAATGAGAAATATAAGGACTTTCTGACAAAGGGCAAAACAGAGAGAGAATGCGTCAGATATGCACTGGATCTTGCCACCGAATGCGGCTATGAAGATCTCAATGAGTATATCAAAAGCGGCAGGAAGCCAGCACCCGGCGCCAAACTCTATGCAGTGGGCATGAACAAGATGCTCGTTCTTTTCAGACTGGGAACCGAACCGGTATCTTCGGGAATGAACATACTCGGCGCACACATCGACTCCCCTCGTCTGGATGTGAAGCAGAATCCTTTGTACGAAACAGAGGAAATGGCCTATCTCGATACGCACTACTACGGTGGTATCAAGAAGTATCAGTGGGTAGCCCTTCCTATGGCGATCCACGGCGTCGTTGCCAAGAAAGACGGGAGTCTCGTGGACATCACCATCGGCGAAGATGCGGGTGATCCTGTATTCGTGTTTACGGATCTTCTCATCCACCTCGCGCAGCAGCAGATGAAAAAGGATGGCGCGACCGTCGTGGAAGGCGAGAAACTGGATCTTCTCATCGGCAACAGACCTCTGGATAAGACAGAACTGAAAGAGAAGGAGAAATCCGCAGTCAAAGCGAACGTTCTCAGCATCCTGAAATCAAAATACGATATCGAAGAAGAGGATTTCCTCTCTGCAGAACTTGAGATCGTCCCTGCCGGCTGTGCAAGAGACTGCGGCCTTGACAGGAGCATGATCATGTCCTACGGACAGGATGACAGAGTCTGCGCATACACTTCACTGCAGGCGATGCTGGATGTAGAAGAAACGGAACGCACTTCATGCTGTCTTCTCGTAGATAAGGAAGAGATCGGAAGCGTAGGTGCTACCGGCATGCATTCCAGATTCTTCGAGAATATCGTGGCTGAACTCATCGCACTCACAGAGGGCGAATCCAATCTGAAGGCTCGCAGAGCAATGCAGAATTCACGCATGCTCTCATCGGATGTCAGTGCTGCTTACGATCCTCTCTATGCAGATGTATTCGAGAAGAGAAGCGCTGCTCTCATGGGCAAAGGCATCTCCTTCAACAAGTTCACAGGTGCAAGAGGCAAGAGCGGTTCAAACGATGCCAACGCAGAATACCTCGGAAGACTCCGCAGAGTCATGGACGATGCTGACGTACACTTCCAGATCACGGAACTGGGCAAAGTCGATGCCGGCGGTGGCGGCACCATCGCCTACATCATGGGCAACTACGGCATGGAAGTCATCGACAGCGGCGTTGCCGTGCTGAACATGCACGCACCGTTTGAGATCAGCAGCAAAGCAGACGTTTATGAAGCATATAAATGCTACAAGGCATTTCTTATCAACATGTAGCATTAATATAATCAGCTCGGAAGAAAGGACATTATCATGAAAATCATTTCTAAATGGAATTCAATCAGCCTGATCGTCAGGATCCTCATCGGTCTTGCCATCGGTGCTGTTCTGGGACTTATCGTCCCGAAGGCAGCATGGATCTCCATACTGGGAGATCTCTTCGTCGGAGCACTCAAGGGCATCGCTCCTGTTCTGGTATTCGTTCTCGTGGCAGCATCCCTTGCCAATGCGAGAGGCGGTCATGCCGGTAAGTTCAGACTCGTTATTGCCCTGTACCTTATCAGTACATTCAGTGCGGCCATCCTTGCGGTGCTGGCAAACAACTTCTTCAGGCTCACCGTGCCTCTTGGAGGTGTTGCTGCAGCGGAAGGATACACTCCACCGGAAAGCATGTCCGAAGTAATCGGAAACCTCCTCAGGAACGTCGTATCGAACCCGATCAGTTCCATCGCTGAGGCCAACTACATCGGCATCCTTTTCTGGGCTGTCGTCATCGGGCTTGCCCTCAAGATGACGCTGCCTGCAACGAAGAACTTCTTTAACGATCTCGCAGAGGTCCTCTCCAAAGTCGTTCGCTGGATCATCCAGGCTGCTCCATTCGGCATCATGGGTCTCGTATTTAACGCAGTATCCTCCAGCGGTATGGCGATCTTCAAGACATACGGTCAGCTGGTGGCACTTCTGGTCGGCATCATGCTGGTGGCAGCATTCGTCATCGTACCTCTTATCGTAGGCATCGTGCTTCGCCACAACCCATATCCACTGGTACTGCACTGCGTCAAGACAAGCGGTATCACGGCATTCTTCACGAGAAGTTCTGCCGCGAACATCCCGGTGAACATGGAGCTTTGTAAGAACCTGGGTCTGGATAAGGATATGTACTCCGTATCCATCCCACTGGGATCCACCATCAACATGAACGGTGCAGCCATCACGATCACTACGCTCACACTCGTAGCAGCCTTCACCACAGGCACCATCGTATCGCTGCCGCTGATGATCATACTCAGTATCATCGCAGCACTTTCCGCTTGCGGTGCATCCGGTGTTGCAGGAGGATCACTCCTTCTCGTACCTCTTGGCTGTTCACTCTTTGGCATCCCTGCAGACATCGCCATGCAGATGGTCGGGATCGGCTTCATCATCGGAGTCATCCAGGACTCCATGGAGACAGCGCTGAACTCATCCGCAGACGCCATCTTCACAGCAACAGCAGAATTCTACGAATGGAAAAAGGAAGGCAGAGAACTTCCACTCTAAAAATGGCAACAAAAAACCCGCATCTTGCGGGTTTTTTATTACTATTTGACCACCTTCTCGAATCCATAGCAGCTCTTGTCGAACCCATTCTTTTCGTAGAATGTATGAGCCATCGCCCGGGCCATGGAGGACTCCAGGATCAGCGCCTTGCAGCCCCGCTCCTTCGCCAGTTCTTCCGCATGCTCCATCATCATGGTCCCGTATCCTCTTCCCCTCTCGCCTTCGTTGGTGATGATACTGGATACGTAGCACGTCATGCCGCCCATCCAGAAAGTATTGAAGTAATCCCCATGGCAAAAGCCATGATACTTCCCATCATCATCCGTCAGGAAGAACGCAAAGCTGTTCTCAGTCTGCAGCACTTCCTCATATATTTTTCTCATCTCGTCCTTGTCATAATCGTTGTACGTCCAAAGCCTTTCGATATAATCGAATGCCGCATCGAAGTCCTTCATTTCAGCGTTTTTCATAAACATGATCGTTCCTCCTGCTTTATTTAACAATTCCCTGTATAAACGTATTTAAGATGGGTCCTCGCCACCTCCGCCAGCCTGTAAACAAGCTCCACTTCCGTAGCGTCCCTGTCGGTCATGCGGTGTCTCGGGAAGAACCTGCTCACATGCAAAGGGATCTCGGTTCCCGATCCTCCCCCGGCTGTCTCAAGGCCTGCGATCCACCTGCTGAGCTCTGCCATTTCTTCTTCCGTATCGTTCTCCCCTGGGATGATCAGTGTCGTGATCTCCACATGGCATCTCTTCGCCGCCGCAGCGATGAAATCCATGACCATCTTCCTGTTTCCCCCGAGGACGTCTTCATAGAACCGGTCGGTGAATCCCTTGAGATCGATGTTCATAGCATCGATATACGGTGCGATCTCTTCCAGCACATCGAGGCTCGCCATACCGTTCGTCACCAGGACGTTCTTCATGCCGGCTTCGCAGACCAGCTTCGCCGTATCACGTACGAACTCATATCCCACAAGGGGTTCGTTATACGTATAGGCGATCCCGATGTTTCCTCTGTCTCTGAAGCGCGCCGCCGTCTCCGCCAGCTGCTCCGGGCTGACCCGGTCTGTCCTCTTCTCCCACAAAGGATTATTCTCAGGTGCTGCGATCTCATGGTTCTGGCAGAACGGACATCTCAGATCACAGCCGTAACTGCCTACAGACAGGATCATGCTCCCGGGATGGAATCGGTTGAGCGGCTTCTTCTCGATGGGATCAAGAGCCAGCGACGTGACCCTGCCATAATTGGACGGCACCACCATACCGTCTTGGCAGGTACGCACACCGCAAAAGCCCGTGCTCCCTTCCTCTATTTCACATTGTCTGAAGCATACATTACACTTTGCCATGACATGCTCCCCTACTTGTGACGGATCACTTCGAAGCGTTCCAGCTTCACATTCTCGCTCTGGCTGATCATTGCCTTGTGCTTGGCAATCAGCACCTGCTGCTGCGGCGTCTCGATCCCCTCAAGATCAGGAAGCAAAAGTCCCCTTCGGAATCCGTTGCTCACGATCACGCCGTACCGCTTCACATCCAGCTCATCTTCCGATTCGATCTCTTCCGGTGCTCCCAAAACATCCACGTTGATTTCCAACCTGTCAAGTTCACTGACCGTTATCGGTGGGAACCTGGGATCCTCTGTGGATGCACTGATGGCATTCCGTATGATCTCCTTCGCGATATTCGGCTGAGTCGGTCCGATCGTACCGATGCAGCCCCGCAGCTCGCCGTCCTTATGGATGGACACGAAGACGCCAGCCTTGTCATTCACCATCTCCTCCGGCAGATCATCAGGCACCGGCATCACTTTATGATCCCTTATGTAACTCTCCAGAGATGCCCGGGCAAGTTTCACATAGGCATCCGGCTCCCTGAGAAATCTGCGGCTCTCATCGGGCCCTTCCGGATAGAAGGTGCAGATGCCGTAGCCCACGCCCGTCACATCCTGATGGGAGAGTTTCTCGGCTTTTACCGCCAGCCCGTCAAATGCTCCCGCCATGATCACGAAAGATCTGTGACCGCACTCTGCCGCCTTATCGCAGAATGTCTCATCGAAATCGAGGAGCTCTCCGAAGGCTCCGCGGCCGCAAACATCCATGATCCGTTCGTCGTACTCAGGGCCCTCCTTCGCGAACCCATATGGCCCGTAATCCTGGAGTTTATGAGAAAGATCGCCGCTTGCCACGATCACCGTGCGCCTTCCCGTCTGCTGCGCAGCCTTTGCGATCATCATGCCCAATCTATAGTGGTCCTTCAGGGGCAGCCCGGAAAGGCCTACCCTCAGGATCTTGAAATCGTCATAATATCTTCGGATGAACCAGAGGGGCACCATGGTCCCATGGTCAAGATACGGATCTCTCTCCCCCAGCGTCCCCGCCGGCAGATGTTCCTCCTCTGCAAGACTGCAGACAGCCTCCCGAAGTTCCTCGTCGTAGTCTTCTTCGAAGGCCACTTCCCCTGCCCCGAACTGTGCAAAGGATCCGCGGGCTCCGGCTCCCGGCGATATGTGCATATAGTCACGGTACATCACGCTGTGAGGGCTGGTGATCACGATGGTCTCAGGCTCCAGCTCTGCGATCTGCTTTGCCACCCTCTCGTATGCCGTTATCGTTTCTTCGATCTGTGCCTCGCTTCCCCTTCCGATCTGCGGAATGATCATAGGCGGATGAGGCACCATGAATGCAGCAAGTATAGACATGGTCTCACGCTCCTTTCATGGTTCTATTATAGCACAACAAAAGACCCGTTTCTTTACTGAAACGGGTCCATATATATTCTCCTACAGTGTCAGATCTCCTTCTTTGATCATGCCCATCTTGCGCATGATATTGCAGAAGATCGGAGCCAGGATCGCCGGAAGAACGAAGCAGATCAGGAAGAGACCTGTCCAGTCCATAGCCGTGATGGCATCCTTTGTGCCGGCAGCAACGTCTGCTACCCAGCCTGAGTATACGCCGATCTGGCCTACGAAACCGCATGTTCCCATACCACTTGATACAGGTGCGCCGTTCATCTCAAGATGGAACAGGCATGTAGCGATCGGTCCTGTAATGGCTGCCGTGAGTGTCGGCGGGATCCAGATAAGCGGGTTCTTGACGATGTTTCCCATCTGGAGCATGGATGTTCCGATGCCCTGGGAAACGATGCCGCCCCATCTGTTCTCGCGGAATGACATGACTGCGAATCCTACCATCTGTGCACAGCATCCTGCCACAGCTGCGCCGCCTGCCAGTCCTGTAAGGCTCAGTGCTGCGCAAATAGCTGCTGATGAGATCGGAAGAGTAAGCGCCATACCTACGATGACGGAAACCAGGATTCCCATGAGGAATGGCTGGAGCTCTGTAGCCCACATGATGAGGCTTCCTACCTTCATGGCTGCCGCGCCAAGTGCCGGTGCCCACCATGCCGAGAGTGCTACGCCAACGCCGATGGTAACGAGTGGAGTTACCAGAATATCGATCTTCGTCTCGCCCTGGACTGCCTTACCGATTTCAGCCGCGATGATGGCGATAAAGAGAACTGCCAGAGGGCCGCCTGCTCCGCCGAGTCCGTTCGCTGCGAATCCCACCGTTGCCAGCGAGAAGAGCACGAGAGGCGGACACTTGAGGGCATAGCCGATCGCCACTGCCATAGCAGGACCAGTCATAGCCATACAAAGGCCTCCTACTGTGTAGTCCACACCGTTTACCTGGCAGATCGCATTCGTCAGGAATCCGATGTGGAACTGCGTTCCCAAAGTATTGATGATCGTTCCGATGAGCAGGGAACAGAACAGTCCCTGTGCCATTGCTGAAAGTGCGTCGATACCATAGCGTTTTGCGCTGATCTCGATATTTTTGCGCTCCAGAAATGACTTAGCTTTGCTTGTCATTTGTTTTACTTCCTTTGCTTTAAAAATAACTATAATTACTTACGTTTTTGTTTCATAGCTTCGCGCTTTGCCTTCGCTTCTTCGAAGAGGCGCTTTTCTGTCTCTGTCTCAGGGATGTACTCCGGTACTGTCTGCGGTCTTCCGTTCTTGCCCATGCAGACCATGGTGAACTGTGCTGACAGTGCCTTCTCCGGACCGCTGGTTGACTCCAGGTCCTCTGCTTCTACGAATACGTGTACTTCCATGGAAGTGTGGCCTACGTAGATGATTGAGGCTGTCACGGTCACGAGGGCGCCTACGAAAATCGGCAGATGAAACTGAAGTTCATCGACTCTCGCCGTGACGCAGTTTCCTCTTGAATATCTCTGAGCAACAGCTGCAGCTGCTGCGTCCATCATCTTCATGATCTCGCCGCCGTGGACGTTGCCTGCCACATTCGCCTGTGCCGGCAGCATCACCTGGCTGAGTACGATCTGATGTCTGACGTCGATCTTTTGTTTCATTTTATCACCTTACCTATCAAACGCGTCTGCGGAAGCACCCACTTCTCTCCGTCGAACAGGGAGTCTTGAAGGGATCCCGCAACCTTTGCGATAACGTTCTTTGCAAGTTCATCCTGCTTCTTCGGGAAAACGTCTCTGTAGAACATCTCAAGATAATGAGCCAGTCCGTCTTCTCCCTTTATCGTCAGCGGTCTGTCCAGCTGATCCAGCCTGTCCACCGTAAAGCCCGCATCTTCCAGGAGCTTCCTGTAATCATCGGCTTCCGGGAAAAACCTTCCGCTATATTCGAGGCCTTCCTCTTCAAAAGCCTGCTTCAAGGCTTCTTCCACGTCGCTGTCCGTTCCTGCCGCGCCCATGTCAAACGTCATCTCGGAGCCTTCCTTGAGGCTGTTATATACGTTTGTCAGGAAATCCGGCTGGAGCTTCTCCGGTACCTTGTGGAGGACGTCATTTGCGATGGCCATGGAGTAGTTATCTTCATAGAGGAGCACATCATCCACATCCCCTTCATAGAACACAGACTTAGCCGTTGTTCTTCTCGCCATATCCACCAGCTTGTAATCGAATTCGATCCCCTCAACGGTGTATCCCATCTTCCAAAGCTGATAGGAGAGGATGCCTGTTTCACTTCCAATCTCGAGAAGCTTTCCCCTTACCGGGGTGAGCTGCGCTACAAGTTCCAGCCCATGCTGCGTCTTCGCGCCGAACTTCTCTCTGTAAATATCGTTATCCCAGTTCATGAGTATTCCTCCTGCTTCATCAAAAGCCCATCCGAATCAGTATATCATATATACGATCTGATTCAATATATCAAACATTAAATCGCCTAAAAATCACATTAAGGAACGCCTGTATGACACCCACGGAAGCTGATCCCTGAGCAGCTGCTTCGTGATCTTCATGACCTCATCCAAAGAGGTGCCGTCTCCGTATTCTCCTGCAAGCCAGTCGAGATATGACCATGCGATGCAGACAGCGCAAAGGTCGCTGGTGATCTTCTGCTGCTGCTCCGTCAGGTGGGTCTCCATGCCGGGGTTGGTGTGGCCAGGATCGGTGTGGCTTAGATCGATCTGGATGAGGCGACCGATGCTGTCCTTGAAAGCTGTCTTAAACTCCGCGCAATTGTCCGTCTTGGCCACGTACCGGAAGAAATCGATCTCCCTGTACATCACGGAATTCAGGATCGCGATGAAGCCATCCATGGAGAATTCTGTTTCCTCCGAGATTCTGTCTGCGATCTCCTTTTCCATATCGTCGACGAACTCCCTGAAGATGTCTTCCACCGCATCGTAGTGGGAGTAAAACGTCATGCGGTTCACATCGGCCCTCGCCGTGATGTCCGATATGGTGAGCTTCTGGTATCCCCTCTCCATCACCAGTTCCAGAAAGGCTCTGCGAAGTTCCCTCTTATTCTTTTGGAATCTCCTGTCTTTTGATGTTCTGTACATTGTTTCTCATCACTTCTTCATGTTTTGATTAGTAACTATCACAATGCTTATTATTGCTCATTGTTATCCGGCGGTCAAGGATTATAAAATCTAGACAGAAATCATATTAGATGCGAAGGAGGAAATCTAATGAATATATTCAGTAAACTCACAGTGAGATACCCTTCCGGCGATGTATCCGGACAGGATTTCGTCGACCACCTCAGTATCGGAGCTCCCGGCTGGACTGGTGCCTGGGTGGCCGTAGGATTATCCGTCATTTTCGGTCTGCTGGTCTACATCATCCCGATCTACCTCACAGAAAAAGACAAGGTGGGCCCATATCCGCTCTGGCTCCACACCTTCTACTGGGCCGCTGACTTCATGGGCATCTGGGTCTTCATCGCCGCATGGAACAATTACGGTCACTTCCTTTTGTTCCTTCTCCTGGCGATCGGCGAAGCCGTCTGGGTATGCATGGAAACGTACTGCCTGCAGCGCGCACTGACCTACGAAAAGGATCTCATATGGGAACCGGGCACATCCTTTGGATCCCACATGAAAGACATCGTGATCCAGATCGTGATCTTCTACGTGGGCCTGAACTTCCTGCGTTTCGAACTCCATGACGAAACCATGTGGAAATTCTGGATCTTCACCCAGGTGCTGATCACCATCGTCCCGGGTCTCGTCCTCGAAAAGCGTGGCTACCGCGAGGGCAACAACCTGATTCTCCACGTGGTGTTCATCTGCGTGGCTCTCGTTTCATTCAACCCATGGTGCAACATGTGGCTGGCCATCGCGCCGGACTTCTTCTCGCTTTCCGAAAATCCTTGGTACTACATCATGGGACTGATCTGCCTGTTCTTCTCAGTGAGAGGACTCATCGTCTACCGCCGCCTGCCGGAGAAAGGTGCCGTGGCAGTAAAATAGCGATCCTTCGGAATGGAACACCATTCTGAATTTCCCACAATCCATTCGAAACAGCAGAGATACGAACAGGTCCGGAGCCCACGCTCCGGACCTGTTCACTATGAAAACCACTGATCTTTTGCCGCTTCACAGGCATTACAAAAATAATTTACATTTCGGTGAAATTTCCCCTTTCATTCTGCCGACTTTGTGTTATAATAACATTCGTGACAAAGAAAAGAATAAACATGGTCGCATGGTCAAGTGGTCAAGACGCTAGCCTCTCACGCTGGAATCCGGGGTTCGACTCCCCGTGCGACTACCAAT